>CAZUKZ010000074.1:366-2261 GCA_964621125.1 Candidatus Woesearchaeota archaeon | reverse complement strand
ACCTTGCGGGAAGCTATGAGGTGTACAAGGCAGCCTTCAAACAATGTGGCGCTTACCTTGTAGATACTGTAGAAGAATTGTTTGACACTGCAAAGGCTTTGGCCTACCTTCCAAAATGCAAAAATAATATAGGGGTTGTTACCAATGGGGGTGGTTGTGGTGTATTGACAGCAGATTATTGTGAAGAATTTGGGATTAAGTTGGCAAGATTGAAGAAAGATGTCGTGAGGAAGCTTGATAAAAGCAAGAAGATGCATCCTGCATACTCAAGAAGAAACCCTTTGGACATTGTAGGGGATGCTTTACCTGAAAGGTATGAAGTTGCTATAAGTTCCATGTTGTCTTCAAGGGATGTTAAAGGTTTGATAGTCTTACAGACACTTCAAACAATGACTGACCCTGTTGGAAATGCTAAAGTGATTTTGAAAGCAAGGAAGAGGTATCCTAAAAAACCTATAATCTGTGTCTACATGGGGGGTAAGTTTACTATGGATGGCCGTAGGTTCTTGGAAGCACATAACATTCCAGTATACGACGACCCCAGGAAAGCAGCCTTGGCCATGAAAGCTTTAGTTCAATAGATTTTATCAGATTAAATTCTGCAGTAAATCAACTTTTGAGACTATACCTTTTATCACACCATTCCTGGCAACCAAAACAACTGGATAATGCCTCAGTAAAGATGGAAGGATAGTTACATTTGCATCCTCTGAAACTATTGGTGGGGTTTCTGATATTACGTCTTGAATTTTCAGTTCAGATATAGGAGTTTCAACGCTTTTTTCAGGGATTGTTCCTTCATAGATGATCCCTAGAACATTCTTATCTTCTACTACTGGGACTTGTGATATCCCATGTTTTGAACTCAACTTTATCACCTTAGTGAGATTGTCATCCGGCTTGACAGTTATCACTTTTTTCACCATAATCTCTTTAATTTTTGCTTCTCTCTTCTTGCTTAGTCTGTCAATAGCTTCTGAGATCTGTTTGACTTTAGTGTAAGTTGGATCTAATTTCCCTGATTCTATCTTTGCTATTAACGACTGTGAGACATTCGCGCTTTTTGCGAACTGGTTCTGTGTCATATTGAGTTTTTTCCTTATGTGTTTGATTTTGGTTATGTCGAATATCATTCTAATGTTTAGGGAATGTTCTATCCTTTATAAATATTACTATTGGAATATTATCATAAGAATATTATTCCTACAAACTAGAAGCATATCCTATTGAAGATATAATTTTATAAAGAAAGAAGTAGGCTATTTTAAATAAGAGGTGATGTGAAATATCTGGGGAAAAAGAGAGGATTCATTGTTCAAATTGCGGTGGTTGGTATGAGGGAATGATTTGTCCTTTCTGTGAAAATAAGAAACAATTAACGCTTTCCTCGTTCAAAAGGGTGGTAAATCTTTGAAAAATTGGTGTTTAGCACCCAAAGGTTTATAAACGAACTTTAATTTACCAGAAAAAATGAGAAAAGTTAATTGTGCTGAATGCGGGAAACAGTTTGAGGTTATAGAATCTGACAATATTACAATTCCTAAATTCCGTTGCGATGAATGTATAGAATCTTTAAGATGAATGACTTTCTTCCAATCTATCTTGGTTTAATCGGAATAGGTGCTATATTCTTTGTCATAAAATTCCTACTTACAGGCAAGGAACCTAGAATGCCTAAAGAAAAAAAGTTACCTTCTCCCATATGTAAAAAATGAGAAATCTTTACCAGTTTCTGCTTGAGTAACATACCATGTTAATGGGTCTATGTTTGGAAAAAAAGCATCCCCTTCTATCACTTGATGCACTCTTGTAATCTCTAATCTATCAGCGATTCCAATAGTTTGGCTATAGACGCTGGCCCCGCCTATGATATAAACATCTTTCTCAGTTCCAGC
>CAZUKZ010000074.1:0-356 GCA_964621125.1 Candidatus Woesearchaeota archaeon | reverse complement strand
ATAGACCTTGCAGTTGATACACCTTGTTCACCAAAATCTCTTTCTTCATCTAAAACAATATTGTGTCTTCGGGGTAGGGGCTTATTCAACCTTGATACAATAGAATCAAAAGTCACGCTTCCCATGACTACTGGATGATCAAGTGTTAATTCTTTAAACCTCTTTAGGTCTTGTGGAATATGCCAAGGTAGTTCTCCGTCTTTTCCAATTACACCATTTTCTGAGATAGCTGCTATCAATACTAATGACATTTTATACCATTACCTTGGCCTTTATTTTCTTATGATGTTTATAACCTTTTACTTTAGATTGTGTGTGCTCCCACTCGAAGATGGAAGTGAAATCTTTGGTCTCGA
>CAZUKZ010000073.1:0-2504 GCA_964621125.1 Candidatus Woesearchaeota archaeon | reverse complement strand
TCTTAGCAGGCAATATAGCCGGGGTATTAATTAAGTGGAAGAAATGATTATAAATTCTCCAAGAATTCATCTTCCATGAAATGCATTTCACCAGGCACAATTAAACATTGAGGGAATTTATCTATGTTAGTTTTCAATAAATCCTCTGCCCGGCCAGAGTTAATAATAGCATCGCTTGCACCAAGCCCTGCGCACTCAATGCATTTAGTATCTTTTGTAAAGACTCCTTCCTTTCTTCTTTCTTCTACCCTTAACAAGAACCTTATAGCTTCATTTGCTGTCATGAACTGATGCGCTTTTGGCTTCAGGTCCAAAAGGAACAGTGTATGCAATGGACCATTTGCCTTCAAGACGTTGTAGGGTGTCTCAACGTTCTCGTTTTCAAAAGGTACAGAAGTGGTCTTCCCGAACTTGTACAAGGACAAACCAGTAATGCCTATAGCAGTAAGGACGGAAGCATTATTGACAACCTCAACCTCAACCCCCAAGTCTTTTGCTCTCAACATGACATCGATGTGAGTTGTTGCACCAAAGACATCTCCAACAATCAACAAAGCAACGTCCTTGTCCTTAGCCCTCATTATAATCTCCCGCTCCACCCTCCTTTCGATCAATTCCCTATCTGCTAAGATTATATCTTTGCCGTACAACTCTTCAAGCTTGGATATAGGAACGCTTAATTTAGATGTATAGTTCTCAAGGTAAACTCTGTCACATTTCTTGATAATCTCTAATCCTTTCAATGTTATATCTTTCTCATCATGCAATCCCAACCCAATTAAATATAGTACCATAGTTGAATAGTAAATATAGTAGCATTTTTAAGATTTATGTAAATTATAAACATTTTAAGGGCGTTTTTCCATAGATTAATAGATTTAGAAAAAAATAACCCAAAGATTTATAAATAAATAGCTTATTTTTAAGTTCTGAAGGAGAGAGAAAGGCAAGAAGAACTAAGAAGTTTCTCAAAATTAACATGGGATTGAAACCTATGCTCCCTAGTTTAAGGGAAAAGAAAAGATACATTGTATTCAAGGTAGAATCAGAAAATGAGTTGAGTAAAAAAGACTATTTTGATCTCATCAAATCTTCTTTTAAAAGCTTTCTAGGAGAACTAGGTTTAGCTAAAGCAGGTATCTTATTCCTTCCGGACTGGAAGGATGGGAAGGGCATAATAAGAGTAAGCCACAAAGAAGTAGATAATATTAAAGCAGCTTTATCCTTGGTAAAGGGAACAAACAGTGGAGTCAAGATAAAAACACTTTACGTCTCAGGAATACTGGATAAGGCAAGAAAAATCATGGAACAAAAGGAGGACTAAAAAAATGCAAGAAATGTCACATCAAATGATGGGTTATGATAGGGCTAGTACAATGTTCAGCCCAGACGGAAGACTTTTACAGGTCGAGTACGCTAAAGAAGCCGTAAAACAAGGGTCAACATCTATAGGTATGGTATGTAAGGATGGAGTGTTACTTGTTGCGGATAAGAGAATTGTCGATAAGCTAATAGTATCAGATGCTGTAGACAAAATATTTCAAGTAGATGACCACATAGGAGCCACAGCCACAGGGTTTGTTATGGATGGAAGAGTGCTGATAGAGAAAGCCCAGATTCTTGTCCAACAACACAGGGTTACGTCAGGTGTTCCAATGGATACGGGATCACTAGTTAAGGAAATCTGCGATATCAAACAGTTCTACACACAGTATGCTGGCGCAAGGCCATTTGGAGTATCTATCTTATTTGCCGGAATAGATGAAGAGGATCCTGTCCTTTATGTTACAGACCCAACTGGAATATATTTTGAATATAAAGCTACCGCCATTGGTGAAGCAGAGTCTGAAGTGAAAGCTTTACTCAATAAAGAATACAAAGAAAGTATAACAATTGAAGAAGGATTGAAAATTGCTACTTCAGCTTTGAAAAGAGTATTAGGCAAGGACTTTGATATAAGAAGGATTGATGGTGCGTACATAACAAAGGCTGACAAGAAGTTTACTAGAGTAAACAGGAAACAATTGAGGGTATGAAGGATGGTTAATATTGATGAAGCAGTAATCGCTAGGCTTAAGAAAGAAGGAGAAGTCTTTGAAGTCCTTGTAGATTGTGACAAGGCCCTATTGTTCAAGGGCGGCAAAGCCCCATTAGGGGAAGCTTTAGCAACCACAGAGATATTCAAAGATGTTAAAAGAGCAGAGCATGCTTCGGAAAATGAGATTGAAAGAATCTTTAAAACTTCAGATTCTGAGAAAGTCGCTGAAACCATAATAAAAGAAGGAGAAATTCAGATTACTGCAGAACATAAAAACAGATTAAAGGAAGAGAAACGCAAGCAGATCGTGAACCTTATTCAAAGGAATGCAGTTGACCCTAAAACAGGGTTCCCTCATCCAGCAGAAAGAATTGAAAACGCAATGGGAGAAGCTAAGGTAAAAATAGATGAGTTCATGAAAGCTGAATCGCAAATGGACACAATAGTTTCAGCCTTACGTGTTTTG
>CAZUKZ010000072.1:0-2541 GCA_964621125.1 Candidatus Woesearchaeota archaeon | reverse complement strand
TGTTCATAAATTCCTTAAAGGGTGGTTCTGTCTTTATAACTTTCTACAGAGCCGTGTCCACCAACAACCTTAAAAACCATTGTCTCTTTTCGGATATTTAATATGGAAAAATGGATTAAGGCAGGGAAAATAGCAGGGGACGCTCTACAATATGGCAAATCATTAGCTAAGCCAGGGATAAAAATCTTAGACTTAGCAGAAGCTATAGAAGGTAGGATAATTAAACTAGGCGGAAAGATTGCCTTTCCCACCAACCTTTCATTGAACCATATAGCAGCCCATTATACCCCCTTTCTAGGAGATGATACTGTCCTCAAAGAAGAAGATGTTTTGAAGATTGACGTGGGGGCACATGTTGACGGTTATGTAGGGGATACTGCATTAACCGTTGGACCAAAAAATGAATTAATCAAAGCATCTGAAGAAGCATTAAGTTCTGCTTTAAAATTGTGTAAACCTGGAGTGAAATTATTTGAATTAGGACAAGCCATCCAAGAAGCCATCACAAGTCGAGGATTTTCACCAATTAAAAATTTAAGCGGACATAGTATCACAAAGTTTTGTTTACATTCAGGGATAAGTATACCAAACTATAATAATGGAAATGAAACAGAGCTAGTAGAAGATCAGGTTATAGCAATTGAGCCTTTTGCGACAGAAGGCAAAGGTATGGTTAAGGAAGGCAAGCCTTCAGGAATCTACAGGCTCTCACAACTCAAGCCAGTTAGAGACCCTATTGCAAGAAAAGTTCTTTCATTCATCAAAAACGAGTACCACGGATTACCTTTCGCAAAGAGATGGATCATAAAAAAATTTCCCAATGCAACATTAGCACTAGCATCCATGGAACGTGAAGGCATTCTCCATCACTATGGCCAATTGCCGGAAGAGACAAAAGCAATAGTTTCCCAAGCAGAGCATACAGTGATAATCAAAGATAAGCCTCTTATTACAACAAAAATATAAATAAAAAACTAACCAAAATAGCTTGTATTCTTATCACTCCTTATAGCCGCTCCTCTAGCCGTCCGAATATAGCTTTCCTCAATCTCTTTATACTTTTGTATGTCTTCATGCAGGATTGAACTCTTTACCTTAATTAGTGCTTTTTCAAAGTATTTCATAGATATCTCTTTCGTATCTAAATCTGCTCTCAAAGATAAGATTGCGGCCTCCCTACATACTGCTTCGATATCTGCCCCAACATAGTTTTCTGTCTTTTCAACTAATTTATCTAAGTTGACATCTTTTGCAAGAGGCATCCCCTTAGTATGGATCTTGAAAATTTCTTTCCTTGCATCTGCGTCAGGCACAGGAGTCATTATGATCCTATCAAACCTTCCAGGCCTAAGCAAACCCGGGTCAATTATATCAGGCCGATTAGTAGCCGCAATAACTACAACATCATTCAACTCCTCCAACCCATCCATCTCTGTTAGCAATTGGTTAACTACTCTTTCTGTGACTTGTGACCCACCAAGGCTTGATCCTCTCCTCGAAGCAATCGCATCAATCTCATCGAAGAAGATTATTGTTGGCGCACTTTGTTTGGCTTTTTTGAAAATCTCTCTTACGCCTTTTTCAGAATCTCCCACCCACTTTGAGATTAATTCAGGGCCCTTAACCAGGATAAAATTAGCTTCTGATTCATTTGCAACAGCCTTAGCCAACATTGTCTTACCACAACCTGGAGGCCCATACATCAAGACACCTCGCGGTGCTCTTACTCCCAGTTTCTGAAATGCCTCTGGATGTTTCAGGGGCCATTCGACAGCTTCTTTCAATTCTTGCTTCAAACCTTCCAACCCACCTATATCAGTCCATTTGATGTTAGGTATCTCTACCAACACTTCCCTCAAAGCTGAAGGCCCAACTAATTTCAATGCTTCATTAAAATCATCTTGGGATAAGATAAGCTTCTCAAGAACCTCGGTAGGTATCGATGTATCTTCTTTTATATTAATATGCTGAAGGTTTCTACGGATAACGTTCATTGCCGCTTCCTTGCACAACGCCTCCAGATCAGCCCCCACGAACCCATGTGTCCTAGAAGCCAAACTATTCAGGTCAATATCTTTCAGAGGCATATGCCTCGTATGGATTTTTAGGATGTTCAGTCTTCCTTCTTTAGAAGGAATGCCAATGTCAATCTCCCGATCAAATCTTCCAGGCCTCCTCAATGCTGGATCTATGGCATTAGGCCTATTGGTTGCCGCCATAACAATAACCTTACCCCTAGACTTGATACCATCCATTATGGTTAGTAATTGCGCAACAACCCTCCTCTCCACCTCACCATAACTTTCTTCCCTTTTGGAAGCGATTGCATCTATCTCATCTATAAATATAATAGTAGGAGAATTCTTTTCCGCTTCATCAAAGATATCTCTTAATTTTTTCTCAGCTTCACCGACAAATTTGCTCATCACTTCTGGAGCATTAAGAATCAGGAATTTCGCCGAAGTTTCATTCGCCACAGCCTTAGCCAAAAGAGTCTTACCACAACCCGGGGGGCCATGCAACAATATTCCCTTAGGAGGT
>CAZUKZ010000071.1:1534-2644 GCA_964621125.1 Candidatus Woesearchaeota archaeon | reverse complement strand
AGTTGACAATTATAGATTTATAAAATTTTGTACACTTATTAAATGAAAAATTAATTTATTTAAAAGCTGTATTTATAGCTAAGTAGTCATTTCCATCACAAATTTTTATTATGTCCTCTAAAGCCCCACAAAGCTTATAAATCTAGTTTAATTCACTGATTATTAATTATTATCTAAGTATTATATTAAAAAAAGACTAAAGGAGAGTAAAAAAAGATGGAGAGCATTTTTCGGGAAGCCCAAAATAAAAATGAGGAAGTAAACAATCAACCTAGAGAGTTCAATCAGCAAAGACCGCCCCAGCCTGTCGAACCAAAGTTCAGAGATAGGGCACTTGTAAGGAGCAATATAGACGAAGAGCTGGAGCACCTATTATCAAAACAAAAGGCAAAAATCAAAGTTGTCGGAGCAGGAGGCGGAGGAAACAATAGCATCAACAGGATGACTGAAGTAGGGATCGCTGGAGCTGAGACAGTAGCAATAAACACTGATGCACAAGATCTTCTATACACAAACGCTGACAAAAAAATCCTTGTAGGAAGGGAACTTACACAGGGGCTTGGAGCTGGAAGCATACCTCAAGTAGGTGAAGAAGCTGCAAGAGAAAGTGAATCTGAAATAAAACAAGCACTGGTTGGAGCGGACATGGTGTTCATCACATGCGGTCTTGGAGGTGGAACAGGTACAGGATCTGCCCCAGTAGTCGCCGAAGTTGCAAAGAAAAATGGGGCCTTAACCGTAGGGATTGTTACATTACCTTTTGAGATGGAAGGTAACCGAAGGTATGAAAACGCAGTCATTGGCCTTGAGAAGCTTGAACGAGCAGTTGATACACTAATTGTCATACCCAATGATAAATTACTAGAACTAGCACCAGATCTACCGCTGCACACAGCTTTTAAAGTTGCAGATGAAATTCTTACAAACGCTGTCAAAGGCATCGCAGAGCTTGTTACCAGGGTAGGGTTAGTTAACTTGGATTTTGCAGATATCCGGGCCGTAATGGGCAAAGGAGGAGTATCTATGATAGGTATAGGCGAATCTGACACTGAAAACAGAGCTGTAGAAGCAGTAGAAAAGGCAGTGAATAACCCATTGTTAGATGTTGAC
>CAZUKZ010000071.1:0-1524 GCA_964621125.1 Candidatus Woesearchaeota archaeon | reverse complement strand
GAGCTTCCGGAGCGTTGATAAATATAACTGGGGGGTCGGACATGACTTTAGAAGAAGCGAAAAAGGTTGTTGAAGCAGTTTCTGACAAGCTGGATGAGGATGCAAGAATCATCTGGGGAGCCCAAATATCTGAGGATATGGAAAATACCATAAGAGCATTGCTGATTGTAACTGGCGTTAGCTCACCACAGATTCTCGGACCTATGTCTGGAAGGTTAGACAAAGAGAAAACAGAGATGGAAAACGAGCTTGGAATAGAGTTCGTGGACTAATTTTTCTTATCTTTAATTTAATATCATAAACAGCAAGCTTTTTATACTAGTTACTTATTTTCAAGGTTATTTAAAGGCTTTAAAATGAACGCAAAAATCAAGAGATTCAGTATAAAATTCAAAAGTTTTATAAAGGAAAGCGTGAGGGTTCTCAAAGTAACTAAGAAACCCAATATGGTGGAGTTCAAGACCATAGTTAAAGCATCGGCTTTAGGTATGCTTATTGTAGGAATGATTGGGTTCGTAATCGTAATTACAGGAAAATTACTAGGTATTTGAAAATGGAAAACCAGATATTCGCATTAAGAACAACCGCAAACAGGGAAGACCAAGTTATAGACTTTGTTGCATCCAATGTGCAAAAGAAAAAATTAGATGTCTATGCTTTGATTAAACCACATGGTTTAAGAGGGTACATATTCTTGGAAGCTAAAGACCGGGAATCAGCAGAAGAGTCATACCAAGGGGTACCATATGCAAGAGGTGTTCTACCCAACCTAGTAAAATTTGAAGAAATAGAGCCTATGCTTGAACAATCTAAGCAACAGGTGAACATACAGAAAAATGATATTGTGGAGATAATCTCGGGACCTTTCAAGAGAGAGAAGGCAAAAATCACAAGGATCGATCCACAGAAGGAAGAGGTTGTAGTTGAACTATTAGAAGCAGCTGTAAGAATCCCTATAACCATCAAATTAGATTCTGTTAAAGTTATCCGAAGAGAAGAGGATGAAGAGTAAATTTTTGTTCTTAATGGCGGCAAGTTAGTTTTTTTATTAAACTAAGTTTTGTTGAGTTAGAGTCCAACCATTAGAATTATTTTCTTATTCAATGACTACACTATATTTAAAATAAAAAAATTAAAAATCACAGATGGGCTCAACCTTCTTGACAATACTTCCACCCTTAGCCAAGCCATTGTCAACAACAATCTTACCCAAACCAGTAATCTTACCACTTTTTTTATCTATTACATAAGTGCTGTCATCACCGTCAACCTGGAAACCATTGACTTTTGTTCCATCCAAGTATTTAGTATCAGGACTAACACGAACGCCACGAGTTCCAGCTGGATTAGAACTAACTAATTCTATAGGATTGAACCCTGTATGTCCTACAGCCCAACCACCAGTAGCGCAAACAAGCGCAGCTCCAGTGTATAAAAACGGCTTCTTAACCTTTGTCCATATTGTTTTGTATGTATTGGGTCATGACATATGTCACTAGTTAGAACAAGTTGGCGAATTTGTGG
>CAZUKZ010000070.1:0-2716 GCA_964621125.1 Candidatus Woesearchaeota archaeon | reverse complement strand
ATACGTCACGCTATCAGCATCCGCAAGAAGTATAATTTTATGATATCTTAACTTTTTAATGTCAAAATCTTCACCCAGCCCAGTTCCCAAAGCAGTAACCACCATCGATAATTTATCACTTTTGACGATCTTATCCATTCTAGCCTTCTCTACGTTGAGAATCTTACCAAATACGGGTAAAACAGCCTGAGTTTCACGAGAGCGCGCCATTTTACATGGGCCCGCTGCACTGTCCCCTTCCAAAATGAACAATTCACATTTAGCAGGATCTTTTTCCTGACAGTCAGCCAACTTTCCAGGCAAGTTACCAACACTCAAGGCCGTCTTCCTTCTTGTCAGATCTCTTGCCTTTCTTGCTGCTTCCCTAGCCTTAGCCGCCAACATAGATTTATTGATTATGATTTTTGCTATAGATGGATTCTCTTCAAAGAAGGTTGATAATGTAGATGAGACTGCTGAGTCGACAATACCTTTGACATCATGGTTGCCTAATTTAGTCTTTGTCTGTCCTTCAAATTGAGGGTTGGATACCTTTACAGAAATTACTGAGGATAAACCTTCCCTCACATCATCCCCTGAAAGCTTTATGTCTGCTACTTTGTTCTTTGCAATGTAGGAGTTTATTGATCTTGTCAGGGCTGTCTTGAATCCTGAAAGGTGGGTACCACCTTCAATAGTATTAATATTATTCACAAAAGAGAACGTATTCTCTAGATAACCTTCATTGTACTGCAATGCCAATTCTATCTCTATATTTTTATCTTTTTTCTCTAGGAATATTGGTTTATCATGTATCGGTTTTTTGTTCCTGTTTATGTGCTCCACAAATTCGACAATGCCACCGTCATATTTGTAAGTATTATCTTTTTCTGTTCTTTCATCCTTCAAAGTAATCTTCAGTCCGCTATTAAGGAATGCTAGTTCTCTCAACCTCTTAGCAAGAATATCATATTGAAAATCAATTGTTGAGAATATTTTGTCATCTGGGAAAAATCTAACTTTGGTTCCAGTCTCTTCTTCAACCTGCCCAACAACCTTAAGTTCTGTTGACGGATTTCCTCCCCCGTATTTCTGGAAATGGACCTGCCCATCTTTCTTGATAGTTACCTCAAGCCATTTTGATAGTGCATTAACTACTGATACTCCTACGCCATGCAAGCCTCCTGATACCTTATAAGAATCCTTATCAAACTTTCCACCAGCATGCAACATAGTCATGACGACCTCAACAGCCGGCCTATTTTCTGTAGGGTGCATTCCTACAGGAATTCCTCTTCCGTTATCCTCTACTGAGATAGAACCATCCTTATGAATTATCACTTTTATCTCTGTAGCATGTCCTGCAAGGCATTCATCAACACCATTGTCTACGACCTCCCACACTAAATGATGGAGCCCTCTAGCGTCTGTAGAACCTATGTACATAGCAGGCCTAATTCGGACTGCTTTCAGCCCTTTCAGTACCTGTATACTTTCAGCCTTGTAGCTAGATTTTACCATTTTTTATGTTAAAAATTCCCCTAAAATTCAATAGTTTAGAACAAGTCATCCTTTATAAGCTTTTTGGTGTTATAAACGTTAAAATATGGCAAGTATAGGGCTTGTAGTGTTAAAATTCTCATTTTAGAAAAAGGGAGTGAAAATGCTTTATAAAGGGTGGGTTTTTAGTAGTTTTTTCTTATATTAATAGTCCAAGCATCATTATACTTTTATGGAAAGATTATTCCAGAATTTTGGTAGTGCTCACTTAGGTTTATACGTGGGAACCTAAGTTCATGTGCTCCTGGGTTTATGAAAACAAACTGCAGTGATTGGATTACCAAAACAAGCCACCTTATTATCGTGCAAAGTATTGTTTATAGATCTAAAACTGTAGAGAGATTTTTCAGTTGTATAAAAAAAGTTTTCTTCGTCGTCTGAAGTTATCCGGGTTACCGGATGAAACATTCTCCCCCCTCGAGTTATTGAGGGAAAAAGCCCGATTAAAAAATTATTTGACGTAACATATAATCCTTTATGAGTAGAACAAATTCTTGGAGTGACTTGATGGTTAGAACTACTATTCATGGAGTCTCCAAAAGACAAAACCTTATCAAAATGCCAACGCCTAATAACAACTGAGTCCCTAGTCAAATAACAAATCCTACCTTTATGTACACATACATCAACAAAGTCTTCTTCAAAACCCTTAACCTTATGAATTTTTTCTAGTCTCTTATCTTCAGAGACTTTAAATAAACTTCTTCCAATTATACAAGACAACTCATCGCCCTGGCTTAAGAGATAGTCAATACCATAATATTTGGATGAAGCCATCAATTCTTTTTTTTGAAGATAATCTTTTACCCTGTGGATTTGTGCCTTGCTTGAAAATATCAAGTCTCCTTTATGGATAGCCAATGCCCGTATTTTTAAGAAACCGATCATAGGTCTTGGATCCTTATTTGGTTCACTAATAGTAAGAACATGCTTTTTCATACCGTTACTTACACACCATAAGTTACTCTCTCGGCTATCTTCATTGTAAGTAGCTACATATACACCTGTTTCTAGCTTTACTTCTGATTCAGTGCGGATCCTATAAGGGTGAACTAAAGTACCATCTTCCGTTAATGTTTCATCTAGGGACATCTTGAGTTACATCTCTCTCCCCTTCAATTAATCTTCGCTCTAAGGATAGACTTCCTGAAATGTTAGGGTTACTGCTTGTATGCGG
>CAZUKZ010000069.1:0-2973 GCA_964621125.1 Candidatus Woesearchaeota archaeon | reverse complement strand
TCTTAAGCCTTTCGAGGCTTAAGGACATATTTTATTAAAGGTTTCTACACAGCCGTCTATTTATAACACAAACCCTTTTCACTGTTATAAAGACAAAGATTGTGATAGTTCCAATTTAATTTGTGTAAAAAATAAATGTATGCTTAAGCCAGCTTGCAAAAGGTCTTCTGTTAATTCTAATTCAAAGGGCCCATTTAATATAGTATTTATCGGTTCGTATGGCTTAAATTTAAATAGTGAAAAGTCTTTGAGTGAAGATATAAATTACTTGCTAAGAGGGAAAAGGGGTTTGTTTTCAATTGAACCATTTAAGACTTATAAATTTAGATTTAAAGTATTTCAAGTGTTAGCAGATAACTCAAAAATATCTCTACCATCTCAACTAGACACACGTCGTTTAATCAAATATGGTAAAATATGCGAAAAGATGGGTTTTGTCGAACCTAAAAACACTTATTATGTAATTCTCTCAGATAGCAATTTTAGATCTCATGCACTAGCAAATTTTATTCAAAGGTTTGTACTTGGGTCAAAAGAAAATATAGCTGTACTTTCCCTTCCAAATGGCAAGGCTAGGTTTGATTCTGGCCAACTAATGTTTGTACATGAAATGGGCCATTCTTTTGGAGGATTAAGTGACGAGTATGTTGAAAGAGGTTTTGTTGGAGCCAATATTTTCTTCACCCCTAATTGTTTTAAGAATGAAGCTGGTGCAATAGACTTGTGGTTTAGGAGAATGGGTTTAAAAGCCAGGGATGTAGGTTATGATAAACAAAAAGATGAATTTAAATACAAGGGTTGTGGTGGGGTATGTGGAAAGTTAGTTACTGAGTGTGATCGTTTTATTAGACCAAGCAAGAATTCAATAATGAAAAAATATAAAGGGCCTGGTGGAAGAAAGTTTAATGCGCCATCATTAAAGGTACTAACTGAAAAATTAAGGAAAGGTTAATTTTATTATCTGAAAACTTTTTTCTATTAAAAAGCGATATGTTTATAAATGAAACGCTTTTTTTAATCAATATGAACGATTCAGTAAGGGCAATATCATAAATGTAACTTCTTTTATCTAGTCCTTACTATACATTAATTTTCTTAGGAGCTAAAAATGGAATATGTACAAGATTTAAAATGGAAACATGGAATGAAGGTCAAAGATCTAGTCAAATCTTTTAGGAATACTGGGTACCAAAGTATAGAACTGCATAAGGCGAAAGAGCTTATTGTGAAAATCAAGAAGAACAATGCAAAAACTTTCTTGACATTCACTTCCAACATGGTGACTTCTGGGCTGAGGGGATTTTTTGCCCAATTAATTAACTTGAAGATGGCGGATGTCATTGTCACAACAGTAGGAGCTATCGAGGAAGATATTATGAAGGCCATGGGCGAGAAGTTTGTCATAGGGGATTTCAATGCTGATGATGTTGAACTACATGAAAAAGGTGTTAATAGGGTAGGAAACCTGTTCATACAAAATGAGAGCTATATGAAGTTTGAGGACGCAGTAAATCCTATCTTAGACAAGCTCTATGAAAAGAAAAAAAGGTGGGCTGTAAGTGAGATACTTACAGAGATAGGGGAAATATTAGATGATAAAGATTCTATCTTATCCAACGCAGCCAAAAAAAGCGTTCCAGTTTTCTGTCCGGCGATAACAGATGGATCTTTTGGATTTCATCTATATCTTTTCCAGCAGAAGCATCCTGATTTCATTGTTGATGTAGTGAAAGATTTTGGTAATATACTATTATGTACTAATCATGATGAAAAAAAAGCGGTAATCTCTTTAGGGGGAAGTATATCAAAGCACCATGCCATATTGTGTACATTATTAAACGGTGGGGCGGAGTATGCATTGTTCATGACAACTGCACATAAGACAAGCGGTAGTATGTCAGGAGCAACTACATCTGAAGCGAAGTCATGGGGTAAAGTGAAAGATGATAGTGATGCTGTAACTGTCATAGGGGATGTCAGTGTGATGTTTCCTCTAGCAATGGTTGGGGCGTTAGAAGAATTGGAGGATGAGGGTCTAATCTAAAATGGAAAAGGCTAAATTTATATTGTCAAGGAAAAAAGTCATAGAACAGTACAATAAAGTGAAAAAGCTGGCTGATGTTGTATCTTATAGTTCTAAAACTAACCAGGAAGTTACGAAAATTCTTGAGGAGAATACAAATTCATTGTTTAGTATACATTTTTCTAATGAGTTGCAACATAACAAAGACATGTCGAGGGTAATATTCTTAGCTCAAGGCTGGAATAAGGATCAAATAAGAGAATTAGTTGCAAAAGGTATAACTAAGTTTATCGTAGATAATGAGAGTGATCTTGATGTGCTGCTTAATTCGTTGGATGGTTTGAAGAAAATTGATCTTATGCTGAGGATGAGATTGAAAGAGAATACTATAAGGACAGAGAAGTACTTCGTCTTTGGAATGAAAGCTGAAGTGGTGAATAGGAGAGTAAAGGAGATTTGTGATAAACATAAGGATAAGGTTGGTGAGTTGGGAGTACATTTCCATAGGAAAACCCAGAATATGGCTGAGTGGAATTTGAAGTATGAGATAAGCAATATTTTAGACAAAGAAGTCTTAGAGAAAATCGATGTCTTAAATATTGGTGGGGGGTTGCCAGCTAAGTATGCCAACGTTAACATAGATGTCCTGAATAGTATTGTAAAGAAGATTGAAGAATTTAGAAATTTTCTGAAAGAGAATGGCGTTAAACTAATGATAGAACCTGGGAGGTTCATTGCAGGCCCTGCAGGAAAACTAGTAACGAGTATTGTCGGTATACATGATAATAACATAATTGTTAACGCTAGTGTTTATAATTCGGATATGGATGCTTTGGTTGTGCCGGTGAAGCTATGTGTGGAGGGGGAATTGGAGAAAGATGTGGGTGTACCTTATACAATTAAAGGCATAACTCCTTGTTCTTTAGATGTGTTTAGATATAGAGTGTATC
>CAZUKZ010000068.1:0-3421 GCA_964621125.1 Candidatus Woesearchaeota archaeon | reverse complement strand
AGTAAATCCACAAATACTGGGAGAGAAGAGCTACAGAAACTGTGTAAGTTAATAAGAAAGACGCATGAATTATGTAAGTTACATATCAAACATACAAAAAAACCTTTGGAAGGATGTGAGGCGTGCTTAAGATGAAAGTTTACTTAGATAATGGGGCTACGACAAAAGTTGACAATGAAGTAGCAAAAGTTATGCAAAAAATTTTAGTAACCAATTATGGGAATCCTTCTTCTTTGCACCAGTTTGGAAGGACAGTTAAAGATATAATTGAAAACTCAAGGGAGGTTATTGCACAACAGATCAATGCTAATCCTGATGAGATTATCTTTACATCAGGGGGAACAGAGGCTGATAACTTAGCAGTATTTGGAATATTAAAAGCAAGGAAGGGCAAGAATCATATAATAACTTCATCAATAGAGCACCCTGGGATATTGAAAACCTGTAAGTACTTGGAGACAGAAGGGTACAAAGTAACATATTTGAAAACCAATAAGGAAGGGTTTGTATCTTTGGATGAGCTTAAGAAGTCTATAACTTCAAATACTGCTTTAGTTTCCATAATGCATGCTAATAATGAAATAGGAACGATAGAACCTATTGAGAAAATAGCCAAAATCTGTGAAAAAAATAAAATACCTTTCCATATAGATGCTGTACAGTCATTTAAAAAAGTGCCAATAGATGTAAAGAAAATTAATATTTCTGCACTATCATTAAGTGCTCACAAGATTCATGGGCCCAAAGGTGTTGGGGCATTATACTTGAAGAAAGGAACACCCTTCAGGAAGATCCCTTACGCGGGCGGGCCGGAGAAAAAGAAGAGGGCTGGGACTGAAAATGTTGCAGGGATTGTTGGATTTGCAAAAGCTGTTGAATTAAAAATTGATACTCTTGCTATAAAGAAACTTCAGGATTACCTGATAAAGAAAATTCTTAAAGAGATACCTGATACTGGGTTGAATGGGCCTAAAGATAAGAGGCTCTGTAATAATGCTAACATATATTTCCGATTTATTGAAGGGGAGAGTTTACTGATGCACCTTGACCTTAAAGGCATAGCTGTTTCAACTGGTTCTGCCTGTTCATCATTAGATTTAGAGATTTCCCATGTCTTACAAGCGATAAACTTGCCGCATGAACTTGCCCATGGCTCAATAAGGTTTACTTTGAGTAAATACACAACCAAGGAAGAGATAGATTATACTATCAAGCATCTTAAAAAGATTGTTGAAAATTTAAGGAGGATTAGCCCGTTAACAAAATGATACTGACAAGAGACAAAATACTGAAAGCCGTAAAGAAAGGAAAAATAAAGATTACCCCTTTCAATGAGAAAAATGTAGGTCCAGCATCAATTGATCTTACATTAGGTGATACTTTTCGAGTGTTTAAAAAGCTCAAGAAGGAGATTGTTTTGGGGGAGAATATTGACTATAAGGCAATAAGCACTGTGCAAAGAGGGACTATATTATTGAAGCCTGGGGCTTTTGTACATGGTATAACAGGGGAGAGAGTTAGTTTGCCTGACAATATCTGTGGCCTGTTATCTGGAAGAAGTACATTCGCAAGGATGGGTGTATTGGTTCATGCTACTGCTAATTTGATACAACCAGGGATTAACAATAAGCAAGTGTTGGAGATAAAGAACGTATCTCAGAATACCTTGATACTTAAGCCTGGATTGAGATTATGTCAATTGACTTTAATTAAAACTGAAGGTAAAGCTAAGTACCAAACAAAGTATAGGGATCAGATAGAGGTTTAGGATGGATTACAACAAGAAAGTCATTAATAGATTTATGAAACCCAAGAATGTTGGTGAAATTAAGGGGGCGGATGGTGTTGGGGAAGTTGGCAACATAAGGTGTGGGGACATGCTTAAGGTTTTCATCAAAGTAAAGGACAATAAGATAACCAAAATTAAGTTTAAGACATATGGCTGCGTATCTGCTATTGCCGCATCTGATATTTTATGTGACTTGGCTAAAGGAAAGACATTGGAGGAGGCAGAAAAGATTAGTAATAAGGACATAACTGAAACTCTGGGAGGTCTGCCACCTGTAAAGGTTCATTGTTCTGTATTGGGGTCTCAAGCATTGAAGGCAGCAATAAAAGATTATAGGAAAAAACATATGAAATAGCTAACTTACTGCTATTCGACCATAACATTTATATATAAATAGCTATAATTTCTACAAGAAACGATTCTAATGGGGGTTTAAACACAAAATGACACAAAATCAACCAATATTCATATTACCAGAGTCCACACAAAGGACAATGGGCAAGGACGCACAAAGAACAAATATAATGGCAGCTAAGTTGGTTGCAGAGACTGTACGTACAACTCTGGGTCCTAAGGGCATGGACAAGATGATTGTCGATAGTTTAGGGGATATTACTGTTACGAATGACGGTGTTACAATCCTAGAAGAAATGCAAATTGAGCATCCTACTGCAAAGATGATAGTCGAGGTAGCAAAAACTCAGGAAGACCAGGTTGGGGATGGGACTACAACCGCTGTTATCATAGCTGGCGAATTACTTAAGAACGCCGAAAGGCTTTTGGACCAGGAAGTTCATCCTACAGTGATTGTTAAAGGCTATAGGCAAGCTTCTGATCAGGCTCAAATATTACTTAAAGGGATAGGGGAAAATGTAGCTTCTGATGATTCTGATACACTAAAGAAGATTGCAATGACTGCTATGGCTGGCAAAAGTGCTGAATCTTCAAGAGAAAAACTTGCTAGCTTGTTATTGCAGGCAGCTAATCTTGTTGTTGAAGGTAATATTGTAGATAAAGACAACATAAAAATAGAGAAAAAAGTTGGTGGGGGAATAAACGATTCTGAAATCATTAAAGGTGTTGTATTGGATAAAGAGAGGGTTCATCCAGGGATGCCTAAGTTTGTTGAAGGAGCAAAAATTGCTTTGATAAATTCGGCTTTAGAAGTTAAGGACACTGAAGTTGATGCTAAAATACAGATAACGGATCCTTCTCAATTACAATCTTTTGTAGATCAAGAAGAAAAGATGCTAAAGGATCTTGTCGATAAGATAATTGCTTCTGGTGCGAATGTAGTATTTTGTCAGAAAGGAATTGATGATGTTGTGCAGTATTACCTTTCTAAAAATGGAGTATATGCTGTTAGGCGTGTTAAGAAATCTGACATGGAAAAACTAGCAAGGGCTACTGGGGCTTCTATCGTTACGAAAGTAAGTGAAATAACTGATGCTGAATTAGGTGATTCTGGTGTTGTCCAAGAAATCAAGATTGGTGATGACGATATGACATATATCCTAGAATGCAAGAACCCAAAAGCAGTCACAATATTTATTAGTGGCGGGACACAGCACGTTGTTGATGAGGTTGAAAGGGCAATGAAGGATGCCTTGGGTGATATTGCAGCTGCATTAA
>CAZUKZ010000067.1:0-3555 GCA_964621125.1 Candidatus Woesearchaeota archaeon | reverse complement strand
CAGTCACTGAAGGATATGGCTCTTATAGAGCAAGTAGGTGGAGGTGTTGGGTTTTCATTTTCTAACCTAAGATCAAAGGGGCATATTGTTGGAAGTACTAAAGGTGTTTCGTCGGGGCCTGTGTCTTTTATGCATATATTTAACCAGGCGACAGACGTTATAAAGTTGGGGAGTAGGAGAAGGGGGGCAATGATGGGTGTGCTGGACATAACTCATCCAGATATTGAGGAATTCATAACAGTAAAAGAGATGGAAAATGCATTAGGAAACTTTAATTTGTCTGTTGCCATAACAGATAATTTCATGAAAGCGTTGAAAAGAGGTGGAAAATACGCCTTGAAAGATCCCAAGACTAGAAAAGTGACATCTAAGGTGTCTGCAAAGAAAATATTCAATCTCATAACAGAAATGGCATGGCAGACTGGAGATCCAGGGTTGATATTTATTGATGAGGTAAACAGAAAGCAGCCTACGCCTAAGTTAGGATGGATAGAATCTACAAATCCTTGTGGTGAAATGGGGCTATTGCCTTACGAAAGCTGTAATTTAGGTTCTATAAACTTATCGAAATGTGTTGATGAGGATAAGGTTGATTGGGACAAGATCAAGAGGTTGGTTCGGTTGGGCGTAAGGTTCCTTGATGATGTCATTGAAGTTAACGAGTTTCCTCAGGAAAAAATTAAAAAAATTACTCTAGCTAACAGAAAGATTGGGTTGGGTGTGATGGGTTTTGCTGAGATGTTGATTAAGTTAGGGGTACCTTATAATACTAAGGAAGCACTGGATATTGCTGAAATGGTGATAAAGACAATTAAGAAAGCAGCAGAGGAAGCGTCTGAGGCGTTGGCTCGGGTGAGGGGTCCTTTTCCCAATGTTAAGAAAAGCAAGTTTGCTAAAAAGCCAAGAAGAAATGCTACATTATTGAGTATAGCTCCTACAGGGACAATAAGTATAATTGCAGGAACTTCGTCTGGTATAGAACCTTTGTTTGCAGTGGCTTTCTATCGGAAGGATATTGCTGGGAAGAGAGTGTTGGAAATTAATCCTGTGTTTGAAGAGATTGCTAGAAAGAGAGGGTTCTTTAGTGATAAGTTGGTGAAAAAAATATCTATGGTTGGAAGTGTGCAAGGTATTCAGGAAATTCCTAAAGATGTTCAGAGATTGTTTGTTACGGCTTTAGATATAAAACCTAAGTGGCACGTAGAGATGCAAGCTAGATTCCAAAAATATGTGGATAATGCTGTATCTAAAACTATTAATCTTCCTAGTGATGTGAGTGTTGAGGAAGTAAGGAAAACTTTTCTTTTAGCTTATAGGTTAAAATGTAAGGGTATAACAGTCTATAGGTATGGGAGTAAGGAAGGGCAGGTTTTGAGTGTTGCAGAGAGGAGGCGTACTACAGCTAAGACTGAATATTCAGGAGGGTGTCCAGTTGGAGAATGTTCGTTCTGATTATAAAAAGAAGTAAATTAGCTTCAGGCTTTTTTTTTGGTGGCCTAGGACTTTTTTCTTTAACATTTATATATCTTTAATTCTTTTCATATCAGATGGATATACAGATAGATAAGATTCTCGGGATATTGAAAAAGGAAGTGCTACAGTATAATGTTCCAGTCATAAACCTTATTAAAATCCAGACAAATGACCCTTATAGGATCCTTATAGCTTCCGTCCTTTCTGCCAGGACAAATGATAAGATAACAGTTAAATCTGCCAAGAGACTGTTTGCTAAAGCTGATTCTTTAAATGCATTATCAAAATTAACTGAAAGAGAAATTGCAGACTTGATATATCCTGTAGGCTTCCACAAGAACAAAGCAAAATTCCTGAAAAAAATTCCTAAAATTATAAAAGAAAAATTTAAAGGAGAAATACCCCGGACTTTAAATGAACTTATAGAACTTCCAGGAGTAGGAAGAAAAGTAGCAAACCTTGTATCTTCAGTAGCTTTTGGCCGGGATGGCATTTGTGTTGATACACATGTACATCGAATTATGAATCGGTTTGGATATATCAGGACCAAGACTCCTCGTACAACAGAAATGGAATTGAGAAATAAACTACCTAGGAAACATTGGAAAACCGTAAACTATATATTAGTCGCGTTTGGCCAAAACTTATGTAGGCCTATATCGCCGTTTTGTAGCAAGTGTCCTGTGAATAGGTATTGTGATAGGGCTGAAGTCAAGGTAAGCAGATGAAAAGTTTGATAAGAGAAGTTAGAGCATTACAGAAAAGTAATGTTAGAAATGTAGTAGAGAAAAGATTGAAGGAGTTTGAAAAGGTTGGGAAGAGGAATGCCTGGTTTTCTGAATTGTGTTTCTGTTTACTTACTGCTAATTCCAAAGCCGAAACTGCTCTCCAAATACAAAAAGAATTGGGGCTTGAAGGTTTTATTAAAAAGTCCTTTTCTGAAGTGAGAGATTGTATCATAAGGAATAAGCATAGGTTTCATAATAACAAGGCTAAATTCATTGTTGAGGCAAGGAAATATCTTAATATTAAGGATGTAATTGAAAAAAATGGAGAGGTAGATGGAAGAAAATGGTTAGTTACAAATGTCAAAGGCCTTGGATATAAAGAGGCATCACATTTCTTAAGGAATGTAGGATACAAAAACCTAGCAATTTTGGATAGACATATAATCAATCTTATGGTAGGAAATTCTTTGATTGAAAAGCCCAAAGTTTTGAATAAGAAAAACTATCTAGATATAGAGAAAGAATTCAAAAAGGTGGCTGGGAAGGTAGGGATGAGTCTGGCTGAGTTGGACTTGTATATGTGGTACATGAAGACTGGGAAGGTCTTGAAGTAAGTTTTTTAAACTAGTTCTTCTGTTCTTGTATTTATGCTTGATATATATTTCATAAGGCATGGGCAAAGTGAATTGAATGCTCGTAAGAAGGAAAATCATATTGTCTGTGGGAGATCTGACCATATTGCTTTATCCCATCAAGGGATAAGCGAATCTTTAATTTTGGGGAGGAGATTCTTAATGGAAGGATTGCGTTTTGACAAGATTTATTCTTCAATTGCAGTAAGGGCATTTAATACAGCAAGGATATCCTGTGAATCCAGCAGTCAATCTATTGACGATATCGTGAGATGTGAAGAGTTAGTTGAGATCTCAAGGGGGAGGTGGGAAGGCTTGCCATCAAGCCAGATATATAATCCCGAGATTATACAGTACTTAAGGTCTTTTAGCTATAGAGGTAAGGCTCCTGGCGGAGAATCACAAGCGGAAGTTGAGATGAGGATGGTGAGTTGGGTTGAAAAGGAATTATTGCCTTATTCTAACCATAATCTGAAGATTGCTGTATTTTCTCATCAATTTGCCATAAAATGTTTGCTTAGGTCAATATTGGATTCTTCTCCTAAAATGACATACAAGATTATATTAGACAATACGTCTATAACACGGCTGAAGTATGATGGGGAAGGCTGGCATGTGATAACGTTGAACGACACGTCACATTTTATTCCGTTTTGGGTATAATACTCCGCAGCTTGCTGCGGTAACTTAATATCCTAGTTTGAATTTCTTTAGTAGATGGA
>CAZUKZ010000066.1:0-3583 GCA_964621125.1 Candidatus Woesearchaeota archaeon | reverse complement strand
TAACTTTCTGAGGTTTGATCATAACTTGCAATCGTTCGATATATATTGTCTCTCATATAAGTGCAAATATAATGTGACTATTTAAAATTATAGTATTATTTTAAAAAAGAATAACTTTCTCAACCTAGTTTTATGTCCATAATATTAGTAAATAATTAAGAATTGTAAACCACTACAAAACTTCAACGATGAAAGCATAATGTACCCTCACCCTCCCACCAACCCTTACGGAAGGGAAAATTTTCTTACTAACAATTCTCTTACACCCAGGATAACTTACTTTCACAAACTCACCCCGCAGCTCCTCCATAACTACACCCTTCCGAATCTTACAAAGTTCCTTCAAAATCCCATAAGGTAAATCCTTATTAGAATCTACAATACCATTATGCCTAGATAAGAAATAATCCTTAACAACATCCATAGACCACTTTTCTTTGCCCAACTCCTCCGCCAAAACTTCTAATTGTTGAGATGCATTAAAAAATATTCTTTCCAACAATCCTCTCTCAACCTTCGCACCATCAATTGCCGCTTTCTCCAAACGTTCTATCATCTCATCATCAACCAAGCCTCTCTGCTTCTTGATATACACACAAGGAAATGCATACCTCAAAAAAAGCGCCTCAGGAGTCACTTCAATCCCTCCCATAAACTCAAACTTTTCAGAGCTTCATTCTCAGGAACTTTCTCAACAACAATACCTGCTTGAACAAATACGTATTCTCCTACCTTAATATCCAACCCCAATAATCGAACAACTCTCTTCTTATCAGGATACTCTACCACAACCTTTTCACCTTGTACTTCCAGAATTTTTCCGGGTATAGCTAAACACATAATTAAAAAGAAATAATTCAAAAGATATAAATCCTTCCCAGCCCAACCCGAAAGCTTTTTAAATGAACTAGGTTTTTCCTTAGTCTAGGCCCCGGTAGTGTAGCCCGGTCAATCATTCTGCCCTTTCGAGGCAGCGACCCGAGTTCAAATCTCGGCCGGGGCATTTACAACATTTTCCTATTCTTCTGAAAACTTTTCGAAATTCTCAGATTTACTTTATAAACCTTCATCAATCAAGTTATAAATCTCAGACCATATAATCAAAAAGCATGAAAAAAGAGATCAAGATATTAGAGCAAGATAACATTAGGAACAAGATTTATACAATCAGAAAAGTTCAAGTTATGCTTGATAGAGATTTAGCAGGCCTTTATGAATGTTCGATAAAAGCATTAAATCAAGCAGTAAAAAGGAATATTGAGAGATTTCCAAAAGATTTTATGTTTCAACTGACTAATTCAGAATATAATTCTTTAAGATCACAAATTGTGACCTTAGAATTAGGAAGAGGAAAACATAGAAAATTCCTACCCTACGTCTTTACTGAGCCAGGTGTTGCAACACTTTCTGGAGTGTTGAAAAGCATAATGCCCAATATCCACATATTAAAATAAAAGAGTTCAAAAATTCTCATGACAGGTTTTTAATCATTGATAACAAAGAAGTGTATCATATCGGCGCGTCATTAAAAGATTTGGGGAAGAAATGGTTTGCATTCTCAAGGCTTGACAAGGCCATCTTTGATTTACTAAAAAGATTACTATAGCGATAGAATAAGATTAAGGGTTACAACCTGACACCTTAAGATTTAACATCTGTCTGCACCCTCAACAGAGGCATTTACAACATTTTTACCAAGAGTTATTCTTCAGAAGATTTCATACCATAATATCTAACTATAGGTAAATTTTTAGATGTGCCATCCTGAGCACATGCCTCTCTAAATTCAACTTCCTCATCTAACCCAACAACCCTATACCCAACAACATCATCTATAGACTTACCATAAGCACCAAGCATCCTAGAAGCATAATAGCAAACATTCAACATATCAGCAGTGGCCATAATGACAGGAGAACCTAATGGTTCAAGATCAACACAATCATCTTTAGTCAAGGCTTTTAGTGATACTTGCTTAGCCCCCAACCTAGAAACAACCTCAACTATATCTATTCTCTCAGCAGCTTTGCTAGTATCTTTTATTCTTACCATTTTCCACTTATTATATTATTACTATAGCTTATATAATTTATGGCAGACGTTTTAAATTTATTTTTTTATCCTAACAAAGTCCTATCCAAAGAAACCAACAAACTTAAATAACTATTAATTTTTTCAGATTACACAAAACGCCCCGGTAGTGTAGTCCGGTCAATCATCTCGCCCTCTCGAGGCGAGGACTCGAGTTCAAATCTCGGCCGGGGCATAATCGGAACATTTATAAATACCTCCAGGTTTCACCATAAAATACAAAATGAAGAGAAGCTCTAGACGTTGGAAAAAGAAAGGCCAAATGCGTTGGAAATGGCAGAGAAAAAGAATGAGAAAAGAAAAACGCAAGAGAAGGGCCAAGTAGTTCTAGCTAAACATTTTTTCTATAACCATTAAACAAACAATATTCTTTAAACAGGATTGCAAACTTACCGCCCTCTCTAAAGAAAAAAACAAAAAAACAATCACCAAAAGCTTTAAATATAAGTTCGATTCCATACTCTTTAACACCTTACAAGAAGATAGACTTAACGATGAAATCTTCTTAAAAATTCATCATGATCCTTAATTTCACAAGGATACTGTATGTCCCTTGATTGGGCCATATATGGATGAGTACTTTAATTGAACAATTAAGTATGATGTACGAATAGAATAGCAAGACTATGTCAAGTTAATTAAAAGCGCTTCTTCTGATGAAGCGTACAACTTTAGTTTTTGCGACTATGCTTTTTAAAAATACAGATAAAAATTAATTCCCGTTGATCCTGCGGGAGATCGCTGCTATTAGGTTTCCACTTAGCCATGCAAGTCCAGGGGACTCTTCGGAGTCACCGGCAGAATGCTCAGTAACACGTCGATAACCTACCCTTAAGCTTGGAATAACCTCGGGAAACTGAGGCTAATACCAAATAGAGGATTGAGGCTGGAATGCACTTTCCTTCAAAGCTTCGGCACTTAAGGATGGGTCGGCGGCGGATTAGGCAGTTGGTGAGGTAATGGCTCACCAAACCTATGATCCGTAGGGGGGATGAGAGTCCTAGCCCCGAGAAGGGCACTGAGATAAGGGCCCTAGTCCTAAGGGATGCAGCAGGCAGGAAACCTTTACAATACGCGAAAGCGTGATAAGGGAAACCTAAGTGCTTGCCTTCGGGTAGGCTTTTGTTAAGTGTAAAAAACTTGACGAATAAGTGGTGGGAAAGACCGGTGCCAGCCGCCGCGGTAACACCGGCGCCACGAGTGGGGATCAGTTTTATTTGGCCTAAAGCGTTCGTAGCCGATCATATAAGTCTTTTGTGAAATCGTTAGGCTTAACCTAGCGGCGTGCAAGAGATACTGTATGGTTAGGAACCGGGAGGGGACAGAGGTACTCTTAGGGAAGCGGTAAAATGTTATAATCCTTAGAGGACCACCTGTGGCGAAGGCGTCTGTCCAGAACGGATTCGACGGTGAGGAACGAAAGCTAGGGGAGCAAACCGGATTAGATACCCGAGTAGTCCTGGCCGTAAACGCTGCGAACTATGTGTTGCAT
>CAZUKZ010000065.1:0-3686 GCA_964621125.1 Candidatus Woesearchaeota archaeon | reverse complement strand
CACTCAAACTAAAAAATGCTTCTAACGCCATTCATCCCCACCCTAAAGGAACGTCCATTTGCATAGCAAATGAACTTGGGGATTTCTGGCTAAAAAATCTTAAAAAGTGGATTACCAGAGAATGGATAGAGGAAAAATAAATCTCTTAAAAGCTATTCAACTATAAATCAACCTAATAACAAAAAAACTTACTGCTAACACTCAGTTCAAATAACCTTCTTGAAAGCGGCTATCGCTACTTCCAACTGCTTGTCATCAGGCTCTCTAGTAGTCAATTTCTGTAAGAACAATCCTGGACTGATAAATGCTTGAAGGACCCAATTCCTATACTTCCCACTAAGCTTAAGAATCTCATAAGAGACCCCTGCAATCAATGGAAGGACAGCTAATCTTAAAACCAGTTTTGTCAGTAAGTTAAAACCTAAAGGGATAAAGATATAGAACACTATACTAATAAAAATCACTAAAAATATGAAACTAGTGCCACACCTAGGATGTATTGTAGAATATTTCCTTGTTTTC
Source organism: Candidatus Woesearchaeota archaeon (assembly GCA_964621125.1). GTDB lineage: Archaea > Nanobdellota > Nanobdellia > SCGC-AAA011-G17 > GW2011-AR17 > CAZUKZ01. The sequence continues at coordinate 3,164 of CAZUKZ010000065.1, read as the reverse complement.
TCAATACTTACCTCATTTTCCTTCTCATAACAGTTTACGACTTTATGTTCAGCCCCATGGTACATGAATGTCCTCTTAACATCATGCATTAGCCCTATAGCAGAAACATAGCCTATAAGCACCCCCAACTTAACCAAACCCTCCACCACTCCAAAAAGATACTTATTACCAAAAACAATCAAATTATCCTTGAACAGCTGTGCAATCCAAAGAGGGACAAACTTGAACATCAGTATCGCTAAGCCTAAGCTAAACAACAAAATAACAACAGTCCAGACAACGTCAAACTTACTATTCTTGACTTTATCTTCCTCCTCCAAGGCTTCCTTGGCAGAATAATCCAACGCCCGGAAACCTAAAGCGAGCATTTCCCCTAAAATAATAATTCCTCTTATGAACGGCCATCCAAGAACCTTCTTCTTTGTCCAGCTCTTGACAGTCTCGCTCTTGACCTTAATCTTACCACTAGGTTTCCTTACAGCAATGCCTACTTTATCCCCATTTTTCATCATCACCCCTTCAATCAAGGCCTGACCGCCAACATCACATTTTTTATCCATCTTTAATTATAATAAGAAGCAAGTTTTATAACGCTTTTGTTTTCAACGCTCCCTCCCCTTATGTAATTCAGAAAGTTCTAGAACATCTGCGAAGAAATCAGGATGGATGTCATCAATCTCTTTTGACAGATAATGTCCGTCCCATAACCTAGCCCAAATTGGCAAGTCAGCAAAAGTTGCCCACCAGAATTCTTCTTCAGTCTCATCATCAAGCTCCCAGCCCTTGTCATGTACTTCCCGTAAACGCCTCTTAATCAATTGATAACCATCTGTAATTATGTTGCCTGCCACCCTCCTTTTTTTCCCAGAAAGCCAAGTATAGTAACTAATATTCCCACAATTGTCTAAAAAAGCATATGGTTCAGGAACATCCCTTCTACCCACAAACTAGATTCTTCCATCATCCTTTTTTTTAAATTGTTGTTCCATCAAAAGAAATTTTGCGAATAAACAATCCGTATAGCCTTTTATTGAGGTTCCGCTTCCCGCCAATTTATTAATTTTTTCTATCCTTGAAGTCAATTTTTTTTGATCCATTCCAGCACCGAAAGCAGTCGTTAACGCCAAATCCTCGTTGAATTCATAAATCCTCCAATAATCAAATCCATTCATTTTAATCAAGTTATATATTTCAGGAATATGTTGATCATTAATTGCAGTAAAAACTGTATGATATCCCAATCTTATACATCTTTCTCCTATAATTTGTGCCAGGTATGTAAGATTCTCCAAAGTCCGAAGAAACTTTTTCCCCCTCAATTCATTCTGGGTTTCCCGGTCCAAACTATCAAGGGGAAGCGCAATATCATCAACCTCAAGTTCAGATATTAGATCATCATCCAAAGATAGTCCATTTGTATGAAGACACACATACTTCCCGCTTTGTTTGAGTATATGTGTGATTTCAGCTAAATTCCTTACCAAAGTCGGCTCTCCACCACCCAAAGTAACTTTAGTAATATCACTACCAGCTACGATATGTGCAAGACTTATATTTCTACTTTCGTTTGTTTTATCTGAGAATTGTGGCTTAAAGCAATATCCACATTCTAAGTTACATCTGTCTGTTATATACCAGTGTAGCTGTTCGCCAACCATTATAAGATAAAAATATATTCAAGATAATAAGCTTTGCTCATAACCAGGTTATAAACCCTCCCTTATTTTGTTTTCAACGCTAACTTAACTTTCTTCTCTATAGCCCTTCTTATCTTCCTGAGTTCAACAGGAGTCTTAGCTTCAAATCTCATTACTAAAACATCTTCAGAATTAGATGCCCTAACCAACCCCCAACCACCATCCAAGTAGACCTTGATACCATCCACCAAAATTAATTTCTCATCCTTGAACAATTCCTTCAATTTTTCAACTACAGCAATCTTCTTTTTATCCGGACATTTAATTCTAATTTCGGGAGTGTTATATAACTTAGGTATCTTAGCCTCAATCTCAGACAGTTTCTTGTCAGTCTTAGATAATATCTCGAGCAGTTTACATGCTGCATAGAAAGCATCATCAAAATAATCCAATTCCTTGAAGAAAAAATGACCCGTCAATTCACAACCCAAATCTGCTTTTTCCTCCCTCATCTCCTTGCTTATGAAAGTCCTTCCTGTCCTACACATAAGAGGCCTGCCTTTCCTCCTCTTGATATACCAAGGCAAAACATCAGAACACTTGACATCATAAGCTACTTTAGCCTTTTTCTTTTTCTTCAAAAGATCTCTTGCAATCATGAGAAGCAACTTATCAGCATCTATAATAGTACCCCTCTCTGTCACCACACCCAACCGGTCAGCATCCCCATCAAACGCCAATCCAATATCGGCCTTATTTTTCTTCACAGACTTCATAAGACTTTTCAGATTTTTTGGATTCATGGGATCAATTATCCTTAAAGGTATATGGCCAGAAGGAATCTTGTTAAGGGAAAAAACTTTACATCCTAACAGATGAAGAGCACCAGGAACAATCAAGCTTGCCATACCATTCCCACAATCTACAACCACTTTCAACCTTCTCTTGAACACGAAAGCTCCTAGAATAAATTTAGCATAAGATTTCAAAGGATTTCTTACGATTAATTTCCCATGCCCTTTCTTGAACTTCTTCTCTGACATGATTTCTTTAACTTCCTGTAGTCCTTTCCCGCTGACTTGTTTCTTGCCCTTCACAATCTTAAAGCCGTTGTACAGCCCAGGATTATGACTTCCAGATACGATGACACCACCTTTCACACTATGCTTCCTCTTATACCTCTTTACTGCAAAGAAAAGTATGGGGGTCGTGATATGCCCCATCTCAACAACATTGCATCCTGTACTCAAAATGCCCCTAACTAAAGCATTTCTTAATTTTTCCGAACTTAAGCGGTTATCCCTACCGACAGCAATGGAACCCTTGATGTATGTTCCCAAAGCTTTTCCCAGGTTACGTGCAAAACTTATAGAAATCTGTTTATCTACGATTCCTCGAATATCATACTCTCTAAATATCATTGTTCAAGTAAAGAAAAAAGATAATCTTTGCTTATTTAATTCTTTCGTTAAAGGGCTTTGGTGAAATCCTTTAAATTTAATTAATATCACCTCTATGTTTTGTTTT
>CAZUKZ010000064.1:0-4013 GCA_964621125.1 Candidatus Woesearchaeota archaeon | reverse complement strand
TTCTAAAGTAAAATGGATTAATTAATTACCTAAGAAGTGTTTTAATTTAGCTTCTAAATCATATTTGCCACAAAAAAACTTCTTCTTGCCATGATCAAACAAAGTAAATGAAGGGATAGCGTAAGTGCCGTAACCAGGCATTAAATCTCCACCATACTTGCCATAAATAGTTTTCTCAAATTCATTGAAACCTTTCTTTAAGTTCACACCCCAATCTTTTGTTATGTCATATCTAACAAATGAAACATTGCAATAGTCCTGCCTTGTTGCCAATTCCTCAAAAAATCTCTTGGAAGGAGCACAACCCTCTCCCTGAGGCGACCATAACTGTAGTACCACCAAAGATGAAGCGTTTAAAACTTCTTTATCAAAAGTATTGGCAGATAATGTCTTGACCGTACCGTTCCATGAAGCTGGACACGGATCCTCCTCTACATAAGCCTCATCACCACAACTAATCATAGCTGGAACTGAACCTACGACTGTTAAGGCTGCTAAGCCTCTTAGAATTGTTTTTATTGTAACCATAAAAAGAGAAAAAAAATAATGGTTTATAAATTTTTATGGGATGGAGAACTATGAATTATAAGTGCTTTCCACTTCTGCCCTTTCTTTTGCCTTCAACCCTCTGGAAGTGTTTGAAGAAATAATTATCTTACCCATTGTCCAAACCCCTTTTGGCAAATCTATAAGGCCTCGTTCAGATTGCTTTATATAATGATATACCCCAAATACTGCCATACCTAAATTTTCCTTTATACTTGGCCTTAATTTTTCTTCGGTTGTGTATAATAGCGGATTTACTGATGTACCTTTAAGCTGCTGCTCTTGTGCTGAGCTCACTCTTCTTATATCTTGTGCCATTATACTAAGACTATCATAGTCCAATGAAAACTGAGGCATGCCTGGCAACTGTATCATCTGAAAACAATAGCCGGAAAAGTGGGAAAAAAGGCCAAACATAGGTGTGAACTCAAGGCCTCCACCCAAACCCTCCCATACTACTTCTTCTTCATGATCATTGTCACTTTCCGTAGAAAGAGAAAAATGATTTCTTTTCATAATCTCTTGGTATGTTCTTACATTATTTTCAATGTTTGCACCTATTTCAACAAAAGCATCATCTAACGTCTTAAAAACTTTAACCTGCATTATATCACCAATGAATTATTAGGGATAGAATACTTATATATTTTGTTGCTGGAAGTGGTAAAAGTTTATAAATTAAGATAAAATACTATTAGAAACATAAGGAGGATCCCACACATTCCCCATAGAGAGTAATTTTCTTATTTTTTCTTCAATTTTGCAACAAAGAAACCTTCAGTGTCATTATCCTGAGGCCATATTCTCAAACACTTCTTGACCTCAGATGAGTATTCCTTACCTCCGTATTCCTCAACAGGGTCACTACGCTTTATATCAATGTCAATCTTTTGAAGCTTTAGCTCAGGATGTTTATCGAGAAGGAAGTCAACAACACCTTCGTTTTCTTCTGGCTCTAAAGTGCATGTTGAGTATACCATTTCCCCACCATCCCTCAATACATTGAAAGCAGTTGAAGCCAACTGTTTCTGGATACCGCACATCATCCTACCAAGGTTAGGATTCCATGACTGTATAGTTTTCAAAGATTTACGTATAGTACCTATGCCAGAACAGGGTGCATCGACTAGGATCTTGTCAAAAGACAAATTCTTGAACTTCCTCCCTTCCATCAATGTAGTTACAGCATTAGATACTCCGCACCTCTGCAAATTTATCACTAAGGGCTTTAATCTTATAATTTTTGTATCATTAGCTACAATCATGCCTTGATTCTTCATTATGGCTGCCATCTGTGACGTCTTGGAACCAGGAGCTGCACACATATCTAAGACTAAATCTCCAGGTTTAGGTTGTAAAACAACTGGAGGTATCATTGAAGCAGATTCCTGTATGTAGAAATATCCCATGAAATGTTCTGGAGTGTTACCTAAACCAAAACCTTTTATCCAAAAACCTTCCTTGCACCAGGGAACTGGTTCTAATTTGAAACGTTTCTTCATTTCCTTAATATCAGTTTTTAATGTGTTGACTCTTATGGATTTCCTTAATGGTCTCAATGAATAATCCAAGAAAGGATCTATATCTGTGAGTTTAGAATATTTATCTATGAATTTCTGTTTCCATTCGACCATGTATTCCCAAAAGTATTAGAAAGTTAATAAAACTTACTTTATTTTTCCAAAAAGTTCTTCTCTCCCATCTCTAAACTGAAGGTTTTTTGTTAGAATTTATAAATCTTGCCCAGGATAACGCAGGTGCCTTACGCCAATCTTATCAATAATCCATCTTGGCCACATAACCTTGCCAACATCCATAAGCCTATGTGAATCAGAGCCTGTACAGAAATGGGCATGATTATCATTAAGTATCTTTATTGCTCTCAGATAGCCTTTCATTGCTTTAGAGAATTGCTTGTCATTTTCAGCGAATTTCTTGATGTTCTTGAACATAGTATGGACAATTTCAAATATGATGCCTTTGGATCTTGCCTCTTTCGCTAATTTTACCAAATCTCTCTTCTTTAAGTATCTGAAAACATCAAAGCCCATAGCAGTAAGAAAGAACGGCCCCCGGAACAAGTGCGCTATAACCTTAACATCGTTATTTCTTGTGAAATTAATAAGGATCCTCATATGCTCGTCCATAACCTCTTTTGGCTTGAAATTTGCTATAGTGTCATGAAAACGGTTAAAAGAGTAGCTTGCACCTATGCTTGGAAGTTCGTGGATGGCTGCTGTTAAATAATCGAATTTTTTGCTATGAGATGGCTTCAAATTGAGCTTTGAGTCTTTGTTAATATCAAATTCTCCAGAAATAAAAAGTTTTGTAGTGGTGTTTAAGGCCTTGATTTTTTTCCTCATATCTGTAGCATAACTCGAATGGTTTAGATCATCGTACATATGGTCTATAATTGTGGCCTGAGATATACCTTTTGACTTTAAGATTTCAGCTATATCCTTCAGTTCCATCTCTTTAGAGGCGCATTTTGATACTTTTGTGTGTATGTGGGAGTCCATTTTCTTATTAAAATAGGGAATAAGGCTCTACTTTTAAAGGTTTTGTGGTTTTTTTGAGGAAAAATGAGTAGAAAAGCTTATAAATGGCTTGGCTTTTCCAAGATGAGAATAATAAAGGTACTTACAATGGCAAAAGAAACAATTGAAGCATTAGTGGAAGGTGGGAAAGCATCAGCAGCACCACCACTGGGTCCAGCATTAGGCCCTCTAGGAGTCAATATTGGAGAAGTTATAGCAGAAATCAACAAAAAGACAGGAGATTTTAAAGGAATGAAAGTCCCAGTCAAAGTAATAGTTGACTCTGATACTAAAGAATTTAGCATAAGCGTGGGTACACCACCAGTTTCCCAATTGATAAAAAAGGAACTTAACCTAAAAACAGCTTCAGGAGTACCTAATAAGAACAGAGTGGCTAATATGGCTATGGAACAGGCTGTGAAGGTTGCTAAGATGAAGAAAGATGCACTCTTGGTTAATGACCTTAAAGCTGCAGTAAAGACTGTTCTTGGATCATGCAATTCAATGGGTGTCCTAGTTGAAGGAAAACCTGCTGTGGAAACGTGTAAGGATATTGATGCCGGTGTCTATGATGACATCATTAACAATGAGAAAACCGAAGTTCCTGAAGAAAAAGCTGCAAAACTAAAGGAAGAGTTATCTATCTTTGAAGCTGATTGGGCTAAGGAGATGGAAAAGAAAAAAGCTGCAGCTCCGAAGGAAGAAGAGAAAGAAGAGGAAGAAGAACCTAAAGAGGAAGAAAATAAAAAGCAAGGTTTTTAAATAAGTTTATTTTATGTTTATCTTTGATGGGGCTGTGGTGTAGCTTGGTCTATCATCTGAGGTTTGGGACCTTAGGACCCAGGTTCGAATCCTGGCAGCCCCACCATTCTGATGGGTATATAACAGAGAACAAAAAACGCAACGCTCCTGAAATTTATAGTTTCTCTA
>CAZUKZ010000063.1:0-4178 GCA_964621125.1 Candidatus Woesearchaeota archaeon | reverse complement strand
CCTGTTCAAAACCCATCAACTCAAGTGTTTTAAAAAGCTGCTTAAAATGCAAAGACTGAGCATTTCCAACAACGTACAGTGACCTATCTATTTTATATTTCTCGAACTTAATATCAGCCAAAGCTAAATCCTTTGCAGAGTAAAGGGTTGTTCCATCCTTTCTCAAAAGTACCCATACACCCAAATTAAATTCCTCCAAATCCATTATAGGAACACCTTCACTCATCACAGCAAGCTTCCTTTTCAATAAGTCCTTAACTATATCCCTCCCAAGCTTTTCCATCTGGCTTTCATAAAACCACTCATCAAAATTAGCATCCAAATCTTTGTAAATTTTCTTAAAATTCTCTATAGACATCTTTCTAAATTTAGTCCATATATCCTTAAGAGATTTATCCTTATTTTGCTCCAGTTTATAGTTAATATCATTTACCTCTTCCTTAAAATCCTCTGCTTTTTTGACAGCTTCAACATATATCGAAGCCATCCATTTTTCTCTTTCCTTAAGAGGTTCCTCACCTTTATGGAACTTAACATACCCCCATATCCACTTTCCAATATGTGCCCCTGTATCTCCCATATAATTCGCCTGAACTACTTCAAAGCCATTAAATTTAAGAATTCTTGCTAGACTCTCCCCCAGAGCCGTTCCCCTTATATGTCCTACGTGAAAAGCTTTTAACGGGTTTGGCTGACTATATTCAACCATAATCTTTTCTTTCTTTTTATTTAAAGCGCCATACTTCTCTTTTTCTTTATAAATTGATTTTAAAATAGATTTTGAAAGCATAGACTGATTAACAAAGAAGTTAAGATAAGGTCCTATAGACTGTATTTTAATTATCTTTTTTGTAGGCTTTATCTTTTTTGATAAGTTATCTGCTATCTGTACTGGAGCTTGCTTTAGAATCTTAGCTAATGGAAAACAAGGTAAAGCATAATCTCCCATCTCTTGATTTGGAGGTATTTCCAATAGTGATTCAAAATCAATGTCCTCTTTAATTTCTTTTTTCAATAGCCTGATTATTTCCTTCTTGAAATCCATAAATTAATAGTAAGTTAATTGATATTTTTAAAATGATTGGTTGAAAATTCTTAGTTTAATTCATTTATTCTATTTCCGCGTTACACCGCATAAGTGGAAAACTATAAAAATAAGTAAGTTATTTTCTTAATATGACTAGATTATCTGATACCACAAAAAAATTTCTTCAAGACGATATAGTCTCAATTTTATATGAAAAATATCCTCATTCCTTATTCACAAATGAGATTGCAATTGAATTAAGAAGAGATAAGGAATTCATAAAAACTTTATTAATCAAGTTAAAGAAGAAAGGCTTGATTGAACAAACCAAAAAGAATAAAAAAGGCATAGAATACAAAAAGAGAATGAGATGGAAACTTCCAGCAAGTATTGTCAGGGCCTTTGAAAAGGTTTAAATTATTTCGTCCCCTGTATCATCATCTGTTATGTGTATAGCGTTAACTGGACAATTCTCTGCTGCTTCCATATTACATCCTAGCTCATCAACAATCTCTTCCTTACAAATAGATTTATCATCTTCTTCATCTAATTCCCAATTATCTGGACAGAGGGTTATACAAGAGCCACATCCTATGCAAGCTTCCTTATCCAATTTTATTTCATATCTTGTCATACAAATACCTCCAAGGTATAATCAGGCGAAAAATGTACTTCCTTTTATAAAGCTATCTCTTGTATTATTTTTATGAAACCATTAATCTTATCATAAAATTTAGCTAAAGTTGAGTCATTAACAATGTAATAATCAGCCATAACTATTGGTCCCCCTTTCTCAATGTTCTCTATCTCAGCATAATCTCTAGATTTTGCTTGCTCTTGAGTCATAGGTCTAGAACGCATTTTTTCATCAATATCTTTTCTATTCTCTAGTCTTGAGTATCTTACTTCTGGTGGGGCTAAAACAGCAATTATAACCATCCTTTTCTTATAATGATCTTTTAAAATCTTATATCCTGACCAACTATACAATCCATCAGCAACTAAATTTCCTTTTTCCAATAATTTGTCAAATTTAGGTAAGTTCAAAATGGCAAAGGCTCCCATCCCATGTTCTTTCCTAATATCTTCCCTTATTACTCTCTCATTCTCTTCTGTAGGGGATAATCCACGTTCCTTAACAATATCTAAGGTAATTTGTCCAAACCTAGCAAAAAGAAAACCTGCTTTAACTAACTCATCAGCTATTACACTTTTTCCAGAACCACACATACCCACAATACAAATAATCATACTTTCTTTGTCTTTCATCATTTATTTTATTCTTTTTTAACTTAATTATTTTGCTGTTTTTAATATTGTATTTAGAGAACCTAAATCATTTTAAATTAAATCTATCCTAAAAAAGATAATATGGCGAGATTATCATGGGATGAATACTTTATGGATATTACACTTGAAGTAGCAAAAAGTGGAACATGTGATAGAGGAAGGACTGGTGTTATCGTTGTAAAGGACAATAAGATTGTAGGCACAGGATATGTGGGTTCACCCCCAAATACGCCGCATTGTGATGATGAAGGCCATCTGATCAGACAGATGAAGCATGAGGATGGAAAGAAGTCTATGCATTGCTTAAGGACAACTCATGGAGAACAAAGTACTGTAGCAATCGCTGCAAGCAAGATACTGCAAGGTTCGACCTTATATTCATTAATTTCGCCAACTTACACTGAAGCAAAACTCATTGCAACATCAGGAATAGAAAGGGTGGTATGTGAAAATATGTATCATCATAAAGATATAGATGAAATGTTCAGGCAGGCAGGAATCAAGTATGAAGATTTTGTACCGGATGAAAAACAGGATTTGCGGCTAAGGCCAAGCGTTGACCAATATATCATGAACATTACAAGAAAAGTCGCACAGAGGAGCACTTGTGATGTATCAAAAAATGGTGTTGTGATAGCAAAAAGAAGGGTGATTTTATCGACAGGGTATGTAGGAGCGCCATCTAGGATGCCGCACTGCGATGAAGCTGGGCACCAGATAAAAGAGATATACTACACAATAGATTATACAGAAAGATTCTGCAGCAGGACAATAAGCGCGGCAGAAAATGCCATAGCTCTGGCTGCAAGACCTGTGTTTGAAGGAGGTACTTTATATTGCAAACTGGAACCATGTTATAGCTGCTCTAAGATGCTAATCCCTGCCGGAATTAAAAGAGTAGTATGTGAGAAGAAGTATCATACAGGGGAGGATACAAGGAAATTATTCAAAGAATATGGGATTACATTCATTACATTGAAAGATGAAATAGAACAATATGATGATCAATGATTGTTTAATATTTTCTTCAAGATATCCATCTTTCCTCTCCATACTAAAGCTTCCTTCAAAACATCTTGAATTTTAGCTACTGGAATAACTTCAATATTTTTTAGCTTATCTTGATCTACAAAAATATCATTCTGGTTTGATTTAGGAATTATAACCCTTTTCAATCCTGCATCAATCGCTGCCTCCACTTTAGCAGTAATACCACCAACAGCCAAAACCTTACCTCTTACTGATAAAGATCCAGTCATAGCAGTGTCCTGCCTAACAGGAACTTTCTTTAAAGCTGAGATTATAGATGTTGCAACGGCTATCGAAGCAGAATCTCCTTCAACACCTTCATAAGTCTGTAAAAATTGGGTATAAATATCATATTTCTCACTAAGATCTTCTCCAAAATATTTTAAGATTATAGCTGAAACATTTTTTATAGCTTCCCTAGCAATATCCCCTAATTTACCAGTTGCTATGAATTCTGTCTTTTTTCCACCTAGAGTAACTTCTGACTCTATTGGTAAGACTATTCCTGAATAAGCTGCTCCCCCTCCTATTACAGCCAAACCATTTACACGCCCTATAGAATTACCTTCTGTTATAATTACTTCATACTTCTTTTTGTTTTCAATATAACGGTCAGCTAGCTGTTGCTCTAATGGCCTGGCAATTTTCTTTGCTTTGATTATATGTTCTTGTGTAACAATTTTATCTCCAGCATCCTTTGCTAAATCACCAGCAGCCCTTACTAAACCACCTAATTCTCTTAACCTTACTGTTAACTTACCTGAAACACTTGCCATTTTCCTTGCTTGGGCTATCATCATTTCTACAGCTTTTTTATCAATATCAACACTTA
>CAZUKZ010000062.1:0-4326 GCA_964621125.1 Candidatus Woesearchaeota archaeon | reverse complement strand
AGAGAAACTATAAATTTCAGGAGCGTTGCGTTTTTTGTTCTCTGTTATATACCCCCTAGAAGTACGGACCTGAAGGGATTCGAACCCTCGACCTACTGCTTAGGAGGCAGTTGCGCTATCCAGACTGCGCTACAGGTCCTTGGCTAAACAATGAGATAAGTAATTCCTTTATAACTGTTACGCAATTATTAAATAGGACTATCCAAATATCTAAAATCATGAACCTAAAAAGAGCGTTCCTGTTTGACATTGATGACACTTTAGCACCTACCTCTAAATTCATAAACAAGGCCTTGGAGGAAGTGATAATAGCCATGACTAGGGAAGGATTAAGGGTTCACACAGGCCATATACCAATTGCTGTAGATATCCTAAAAGAGATAAGGAAAAGCAACACTGAGCATTCAGGAAATGACCTTGACTTGTTTTGTGTTGTTTATGGTGTACTTGAAAAAGATAGGCCGAAAATTGTCCAAGCTGGAGTAAGGGAATACCATAAGATCAGGGATGTCTTACTGAAACCAAACCCTTATGCAAGGGAAGTCTTGGATTGCTTGCTTGCTAAAGGTTTTGTACTAGGTATTGTAACAAACGGTGATCCAGAAAAGCAGAGGGATAAGATCAAATATTTAGAATTCCAGGATTACTTCCAAGATTATTTTTATGTTTCTAATGATCCAAAAATAAGAAAGCCTATGCCTACTATGATTTTACAGGCCTTAAAAGACATTGAGGCTGATCCTTCCAAATCATATTATTTGGGTGATAGGTCAACTGATGTTTTGGCTGCGCATAGGGCGGGTGTCACTGCAATTCGGTTTTTGTCCGGCAACCACAGAGGGCAATCCAATGTGTCAAGGCTTTTGGATGAACGCATAGCAGGAGAAGAAATATTGGATGGAAGGCATGTTCAGAGGTTAATGGAACTTACACCGGATAAAACAATCTATAGTTTATGTGATGTGATGGATCTAGAGCTCTGAGAGGGATCTAAGTTTAATTTTCTTATTAAGTACAAGTGCTTTAGCCAAAGATTCACCAACTTCACTGTTCCTGTTTATCTTAATTTCTCCTTTTTTGCTAGTTGTTGAAGTAAATAAAAATCCATCTTCTACTAATGTGTCAACGATGACTCCTGGTTTTTCAGTGTCTATTATCAAATAGTTCCCTCTTTCTATCACTTTAAAACTGACATCTTCACCATAAGTTTTTGGAGATTTAATAGGTTGTACCTCTATAGATAATCCAGCCATCCTTTCAATGCTAGATATTGTCTTTCCTCTGTGGCCTATCAATGATGCGACTTCTTTTTCTGGAATCTTAACTAGAGCTTTATCATTGCTTATTATACTTACCTCTGCATTTTTTGAATATTGAGAAAAAAGTTCCTGCAGATGCTTTGTCGCCAATTTCCTCTCATTACTTCCTTTAGGCTTATCCATAAGAGGAATTACAACTGTCTCTTCCCCATAAGTGTACAGCTCAAACTCTATATTCTTAGAATTATAATCAAATACTTCAATAACTGGCCGAGCAAGGTCTGATTCAGTCATGCCGTAAGGCACTTTCACCCCCATCCTTAATCCAAGGACCTTACTTACCTCCCCTTTGTCTATGAACACAACTGTATCCACAACATGAGGAATCACTCCTAGCTCTACTCTTCCTACAAAACGTTGGATTGCATCAACAGCTTTTGTTGCGTGCATGACACCAACCATCCCAATCCCTGAAAGCCTTAAGTCAGTGAATAGCTTAAAATCCTCTGTGTTCCTTATTTCGTCAAACACAGTGTAGTCTGGTCTTGATAGGAGGAGTATGTTACACATTTCATCCTTGCCTATATGCGAGAGGGCGTATTGTGTTACTGATCCAGGAAGGACTAAGTCTCTTGGAGCTTCGATAGTCTTCACAATCTTGTTTTTGGATACGTAATAACATGCTATGGCAGAAGCGAAAGTGCTTTTCCCTGCTCCTGGCGGTCCCGCTATAAGGATACCTTCTGCGTGATCTGATATCCTTTCACTTAGCTTTTCATTTAGTTCGTAATCTTCCAGAGAGAGTTTCTTAATAGGTTTGACGGCGGTTATCTCCCATGCATCACTGAAAGGAGGCTTGGTTATAACAATTCTATGAGGACCCATTTGTACAATTGTACTCCCTTGATTTTCAATTTCGATGAAAGATCTGTCATCATGCTTCGTTGTCTCAATTATCTCTTCTGTGATATGGATTAGGTCATCTTGCGTCAAAGGCCTTTCTTGGATCCTGACGAATTCCCAGCGACTAGGACTTCCCTGTTTTGCCATAGGGATAACACCTTCCTTAAGGTGGATGCTCATTGTGTTATTTTCAAAAAACGATTCGAGTTTTGTTCTCATTTTTGCTTGCCCTTTATTCTTTGACGGATAGTTTTGATATCTTGTTCTTTCAAACTAAGAATTATCTCTTTGGATTTTATAAGGAAGCTTGGCGTTGCTCCAATAATTCGTTCTTTTCTTTTTTTTGAAGTTCGTCGGTCTGTATAGTATTGTATGTCTATTCTTGTATCCATAGAGTCTTTAAGTAGTTTATAATCTTCCATATCATAAAATTCAAATAGAAAACTTTTCATACATTCAATAGAACAGGCGTGAATCTCGCATTTTATACCTATCTTCATCAGTACTGAATAAAGGGCGAAGTATAAAGCATAATAACTTGATGATATCTCCCAATCTGGATTGTCCTTCAACACTGAAGAAGCTCTTATTGCATCTTCAGATTTTTTTAAATAGGCTTTGCTAAGATTATTGTTTGGCTCAATCAGTTCTATGCCATTCTTGACGCTTAAACACCATTTAATTTTTTTCATCTTAATTCATAAGCCTTGAAACAAACTGTTGTACATTTTTGACAACTATGTGGTCTTTTTTAATTTCTTCTATAAGGTGGTCTTTTGTTATAAGGGGTTCCTTAAAAAGCTTATGTGAATAATCTTTAATTTTAATGTCAAGTTTATAAAGGCCTTCTAGTTTTTCAATACTTGTGTTATCATATTTTCCGACTATGAATATATCTAAGTCAGATTCTGTTTTTTCTTTTCCTTTAGAGTAACTTCCAAAAATAACTATGATTGTATCTCTTTTCGATTTAATCTTTGAAACTATGTCTTTTATCAAAGGGTGTTTTGTGTAAAATTCGATAGTTCTTATATGTTCAATAGTAGAAATAAAATTGATAATCATTTCCCTATCTTCTAGATTTAATGAATAAACTTTATTTTTTCCTTCTATTTTACTTTTCAAAAATCTTTGTTCTTCAAATTCATTAAGAGCATTTGCAACGGATTTCTGGTTTAATTTATCTATTCTTGCAATATGGCTACCTGTGTATTTAACTTTATAATCGCGAATAAAATGTTTCAATATATCAATTCTTAATTTGTTTAACATCATCTTATTAGTAATATTATACTTATATGAGTAAAGATATACTTATAAGCTTTTCGATTCTACAGTCTCCTTAAGAATACTAAAAATGCGGTGTGCCCTTGCATTTGGGATTTAGGTCTAACTTTTCTTCCTTCAACATACCACTCCCTCTCTAAAATTTCAATAGTATTTGTCACAACAAAATCATAGTCATCAGCCCTATCTACTAATTTACTTACTTGAGTTATTGTCGGCAGATAAGCAACTAAGAAGCCTCCCGGTTTCAATGCTTTCTCTGCATGTGCTAGAACTTGCCATGGTTCGGGAAGGTCTAATGTTACGAGATCTAATTTTTTTTCATTTATTCCTTCGTAAATGTTTTTGTTCTTTATCTTGACGTTTTTGACATCTAAAAATTTCAAGTTATGTTCAGCTATTTTAATAGAAGATTCATTGAGTTCATAAGTGGTTACTTCTTTTGCTATACGTCCGATAGATGCTGCTAATAATCCACAACCTGTGCCTGCATCGACTACTTTGTAATCCTTATTTACACCAGTGTAGAATAAGATGATTGCGATGTCTTTAGCTAGAAGGGTTTGCGGCCCTCTCTTAATCTTGTTGATTATGTCTGGGTAAGTGGTTGGGTGGACTGTGAAGTTAGTTCCTGAATGAGATTTGAGCTTCCCACCTTTTTTTAATTCATTTTCTTTGATAACTCCAAAATTAGTATGGAGATCGCCCTGCTTCCAGTACCAAACCTTATCCTTTCTTCTTATTACTTTCTTTATACTTTCCATATTATGTTATGAATTCCATTTGGTTAATAAAATTTTAGGTTGGGAGATCCTCTACCCCGGGCTTTGGTGAAATCCTTTAAATTTAATTAATATCACCTCTATGTTTTGTTTTA
>CAZUKZ010000061.1:0-4444 GCA_964621125.1 Candidatus Woesearchaeota archaeon | reverse complement strand
AGTGTTGTTAACTGAATTTTTAAGGGTGGTGACATATGTCATGACCCAATACACCCTTGAAAATCTCCATAAATGTTATAAATTGGATTATATTACCATATATGATTAAATTGTCACTAAGAAGAATAATTCTTTCATTAGCAGGATTAGCCACTGCTTTGTCTGGGTGTGTGGATGAGGAACGGGAATTAGTGTCTTATGCTCCTGTTGAATCGGAGTGTTCTGATTATGTTATAGAAGAAGTAAAAGCTCCTATAACAAAAATTGAAGATAAGTTTGCTGTCCTGATAAGCGGATTGACAGAAGAAAGGCATACTGCCAACCTTTCTGTAGCATACCAAGTTCTTTTAGAGAATGGATTCAAGAGTGAGAACATCTATGTTCTTGACAGGAATGGTAGAAACAAATATTACCATCCTGTCCATGGGCGTGGAACTAAAGTGTTTGTGGAAAAAGCATTCAAAAAGCTTCAAGCGAAGATAGATAAGAATGATATGCTATTTGTTTACGTAACAAACCATGGCTACAAGGCAAAGGTGGAGGGTGGCAAAATCATAAGGATTAATAAGAACGAAGCCGGAAAGACGGGTAAGAAAGAATTATCCTTGATTGATCTGGTTGGAAAGGACATTCATCAGGAAGAGTTTGCAGGGTTGCTTAAAAAAATGCAATATAAGCTGGGGATATTCCTTTTTGACCAGTGCTATAGCGGTGGATTTGCTGAGGAAGTTGGAAATGATAGGAATATAGCTATCGCGTCAACAGACAAAAACAAGTCAGCTTATAGTAGGATAAACGACTCCATTTTTGGAGATTTCTTTTTAGGATTCAGGCGTAAGGGCAAATCTGACACAAATAAGGATGGAAGAGTTAGTTTGAAGGAAGCTTTTGATTATATGATGAGAACTAACACAATGTGGAAGAACAATAATTTCAAGCCGTTCATATCTAGTGATTTGAATCCGGATAAAGTGTTTTTGGATTGAAACCGATAAACTTATAAATCCAATACTTTTCTTTTGAAATATGGCAATTAAAAACGTATCAAGTGGTTGTCCGTGGCAACAGTAAGCTAATTCTTTTAGATAAAATTCTGTACTTCACTTCTGAGAACTATGTCATATTGTGTTGGCGTTAGCCAAGATTTCTTTATTCTTTGACATAGGGGTTGAATCAGGTTAGATTCCTGACAATCCAAGGAGGAAATTAAATGAAAACAAACTTTGTAGAATTAGGAAAGGGCCAGTTTGGTCTATTGACAAAACCTATCCTTACTGGGATAGTGGAAACTGCGTTGGATGCGTTTGGGTCAGGGATGGATGAAAAGGAAGTGCTTGAGCATATTTACCCTGCGGACAGGCTTTACTTGGCGCATGAGTCTGGGGTGGTTGTTGGTTTTGCGACAGCTAAATTGAAACAGGATGCTGTGTATCTTGCTGGGGCTGGAGTGAGGGAAGATGCGCAGGGTAATGGGATACATCAAAGCTTTACGCAAAGGCGGATAAACTTTGGGCTAGAACATAAGAAGAGTAAAGTGGAGTTCAGGACACAGAATCCTAAAATTGAGCTGAGTGTAAGAAAGTCTCTTGATGGGTTGGTTAGGGTGGGGTTAATTTCTGGGTTCAGTTTAAAGCGGGAGTTATTGCATAGGGTGTATGGGCGGATGCTTACTGAGATGAGGCCTTTTTGTGATGTTGAAGAGATAGACGGAGCATTTGATGTCTTAGACTATGATGTTGGGGACACGTTCTATATTAAGGTGGGGTTAGAAAGATGAATAAAAAAACAAGTTGGCGAGGGTTAAATTTATTAAATAATAGAATCAATTTTTTCTTTTAATTTTTCTTTTGCTAAAAAACCAACAATCCTATCAACTTCTTTGTCACCTTTCATCAGTATCAAGCAAGGGATTCCCATGACACCATATTTTTGTGCAAGGTCGTGGTTTTCGTCAACATTTACTTTTCCGAACTTTAATTTCCCTTTGTAATCTTCACTTAATTCCTCAAACAGAGGACCTAACATCTTACAAGGGCCGCACCAATCCGCCCAAAAGTCTACTAATACTGGTGTATCTGATTCTTTGACTTCCTTGTCAAAGTTTTCCTTATTCAATTCTGTAACACTCATCCTTGTTCCTCCTTCTAATAATTTATTGTATCTTGGCTGTTCCGCCACTTATGTCCTTCTAAAGTCATAATATTATTTTCTTGTTTCTTTAAGTTTAAGGGGTATAAATAGGTTTGGGTGGGGAAAGGTATTTAAAGGAGATTGAATCCATTTCTAGGAGGCTAGGCTAATGCGGGGGTAATTAGTGAGTTGCGGCTTACTGATCCTTAGAGCAAAGCTTGGTCAAATGCGCAGGACTTAAGTCTGAACCGTTGGGCAAACAACTTTCAAGAGTTGTTCAACATCTAGCAAGATATCCTGTCCTTTAGTAGGTTCCGGGGATCGAAGCCCCGCCCCCGCATTTTCTTTTAAATTTAGTCTCAAAACCGCAATATTTATATACTGCTTGCTATGTTATTATACCACATGATACAAAAATATACCAGGTATAAGATTTTACAAGAATTTTTTGATTTTCCAACAAAAGATTTTCATATGAGAGAAATTGCAAGAGATGTAAAATTAGGGCAGCCTTCAGTGATCAACCATCTTAGTTCATTAAAAAAAATTGGATTTATTCTCAGAGAGAAAAAAGGCTTATATCCTACATATAGGGCTAATAGAGATAATGAGATGTTTAAGCTTTACAAGAGGACAAATCTGCTCCTCCGGATATCTGAAATAAAATTTTTGGATTACCTTTATGATAGTTGTCTTCCAGAAGCAATTGTTCTATTTGGCTCTGCTTCCTTAGGAGAAGATATAAGGGATAGTGATATTGATATATTTGTAGCATCTCCAAACAAAAATTTAGATGTGGGCAAATATGAGAAAAAGTTAAAAAGGAAAATTAATTTGTTCTTTGAAAAAGATTTTTCAAGACTAAACAAAGAATTGAAAAATAACATATTAAATGGAATAGTATTAAAGGGATACTTGAAAGTATTATAAAATGGAATTAATAAGAATAACACCCAATAAGGAAAGAGTTAAGAGTATATCAAAGATGGTGATTTTATTAGAAAAGCGGATTAAAATTCAAGATAAGAAGACCATGGCTGCACTGATCACTGTAGATTATTATGAAGTGGTGAAGGAATTAATTACAGCATTACTTTTGCTTGATGGGTACAAGACATTAAGCCATAAAGATCTTATCTTATATCTTTCCCATGAATTCAAGGATAAATTTTTTCTAAGAGAGATAAAGATCTTGGATGAGTTGAGAATTCTCAGAAATCGAGTATCTTATGAAGGATTTAGCATTGAAGTAAATTACCTTAAGAGAAATGAACAGTATTTTAAGGCTATAATACAAAAATTAAAAGACATTATTCACAAAAAATGTAAGGTTTAACCTATGCACAACTAACAAATCCCTTTTTCGTATAATCTAGCACAAGTCCCGCATTCCCCATTCCCACTAATTAGATCTTCAACATCTCTTTCCAACCACCCATCCATGAGAGCTATGTTCCTAATACACCCTTCATTTAAGGTTTTTAATCTTGGGTTTTTCCTAGCTCTTCTGATAATATTGACAAGGGGTTCTTTGATGACATTTCCTGGAAGCCTAGCCTGTAAGAAACAACAGGAGAAAATACTTCCATCCGGCAAAATTGATACTTTATATTTATCCAAAGAAGACCTGCAACCCGCCTTGTAGTTCCCTTCAAGATAAAACAAATCTGGATTAATCGCTTTCCCCCTTCCAACAGGCATAATGGTTTCCCCAAAATGTGATCCTCTTAATGTCACTTTAGAAAACAGCCCGCTTTCTTCGGCTAGACTTTCAAGATCTAATATTATTTGCGGGTCCAAACCCTGTTCCTTATGATAGATATCATCGGAGGGAATGTCTAGTTTATCAACACCTAACTTAGACAATTCCTCTAGAATAACCTTTGTTTTTTTGTTACCATTTGCCCAGAATCCGTTTGTCTGGACACAGGTCTTGATTCTTCCTTGTCTTTGTCTTTGTCTTCTCTGGTTCTCAAAATCAATATAATCCAGATAACGGAAGAGAGTCTCTTGGATAGTGAAAACCTCTCCTCCTGTTAATGTCAAAGAACTTGAAACCTTGGGTAGGTGCCTGATAACTTTCCTGAAATCCTCTTCGTTGATAGTGGAATCTTTTTTGCCTGGACCAGCATCCAGAAAACAGTGCCTGCATCTATAGTTGCAATTCTTGGTAATTATGAAATAAAAGTATGGATCTATCATAAAAATCTCAAGTTAAAGCCTACCTTATAAATATTATGGAGAAATTGATTATCTAGCGGCTCTGTAGAAATCCTATATATTGATATAGGATCTTAAAGGCAATCCTTATTGC
>CAZUKZ010000060.1:0-4808 GCA_964621125.1 Candidatus Woesearchaeota archaeon | reverse complement strand
AATCCTTTCTTCTAAATGATTCTTTAGCATTTGCCAGATTAAGACAATCAACCACTTATAAAACTTTTGGTTTATTTACAACTAAAAAGTAACAATCAGAAATACCCTAAGGTCTCTTTCCTTATCTGCTCTGCAATATTCCTATCCTTATTTATAATAACTTGAATTTCAGCCTTCTTCTCAAATATCTCCTTAATCAACAAGGCATGATCCACCACCCCAACTAACAGCTCATCCATCCTAGCCTTTATTTCATGAGGTAAGAAAACTTGTATAACAAAGTCATCAAATACCATTAATTCATTGGTAGAAGCACAATTCACATTAGTTTTAATCTTACATCCAAGCCCCTTATAGAACTCAGCAGATTTCCTATCTGATTCAGAATTACCACGACATAATACATAAGTTCTATGCCCCAACCCATCCAATTTCTTCTGCCAGTTATACTCTGCCCGAAGATAAAACAACGGCCTCCATTCGTGGTTATGATGTACACAGATCACTTCTTTCCCATTAGCAGAATGTATGAACTGCTTCTGTAGATAATAAAGATATTTCTCAACATCAAACAATGTCTCAAAAGTCAATACATTGATATTGCCCTCAGCCCGAGCTTCTTTTATCCCCTCAATAAGGTTCAATCTATTCTTAGTATAATAATTGGTCTCAATGACTTCTGTATACCTATGCAAATCCTTTAACCACTTAAGATTCAATTGATAGCCCTTATCATTTTTCTCAACCACCCCATCCTTCAATAAGCCGTTAATCGTCTTGTACACAGCCTGGTATGTAGCGCTATAACCATACTTCTTCTTGATCAAGTTATGAATCTTCTTAGCTGTCAAAGGCCAGTCATACCCCAAGATAGTCATTATGTAATCCTTAGTAGTAGCTGCTTTCCCAACCTGTGGCAATGTCAAACTCAACACCATCTTAATTTAAATCCAATAATTACTTTTAATTATTTATATCCTATAAACTAATCATTATAACTCAATTCAACCATTTGGTTTATTCAACCATTAACCTCAATCTTATTACTGGTCCTAAAATCAGAAATTAAGAGGTGAAAAAAATAGAAAAAAAGTTCTTAAGATACAATAAATCCAAGTGGAAAGAAATATCAGTAAAAGAAGTTAATACATTACAGGTCTTCATAACGAACAAATGCAACCTAAGGTGTAAGGCCTGCTTTTACAAGCATAAATTAGGAAAAAAAGAGATACACATCAAAGGTTACCTTGAACATGTCTCAGGGTACAGCAAAAAAATCAAGAAAGTAGTCATCTTAGGGGGAGAACCCACATTATACAAAAAGCTTCCTAACTTAATCCGAGTAAATCAGTGTTTAGGATTGAAGACTACAATCTACACTAACGGTTTCAACCTCAAAATTTTAAATAACATAGACATGATAGACACAAAACTTAGGATCGGAGTATACGGAGCATACAAAAGTGAAAAGCCATTATCCCAAGTATATAGGACGAGACAGCCAGTAACAATTGTGTACATGTTAAGAAAAGATAATGTTGATGAACTTATGGCAGCTGCAAAGATGGCTGAAAGTGATTTTAATTGTAAAAACTTCTTCATCTCCAGCATCCGGGATATTGCAGACACAAAGAGTTATTGGGAAGATAATGAAGAGACTCTACCAAATGAAAAATACTTCAAGGTTGTACAAGATTTCCTGGAACAATACAAAGGCCAGTTGAACATACATATCTCAAAAAGAGGAGTCATAAAATCAAAGTACGAACTTAAGACAGATAAGTGCAGGTTCGGCAACGTATTCCCAGATGGCAAAAAAGTAAGATGCCCATTTGATATATCTTTAGATAAGACCTGTAAGAGATTATCATTTGGAAAAGTTAAATGTAACAAAGATAATCTATGTTTACTGAGAAAGATGGTACTGCAAAAGATCACCTGAGCAAAAACTTTAACCACCTTATATACTTGAATTTCAATACAAACACCGCACCAATAGTATCTGCCAAAATATCCCAGAAACTACACATCCTTCCAGGAACAAAAGACTGGTGCCACTCATCCAATACGCCATAGATTACAGTAACAACAATAGCAATCAAAAAAGGATTACGTATCTCCAGATGCATCAACAACCTTAACAGTAAAAAAGCGAATACACCAAACTCAAATATATGGATGATTTTATCAAACCCAAAGATTGCAACAGACGGTGTAGCTAAACCAGGTAAAGAAGAAAGGAAAGCTATAAATCCTGCATACGCTAAAATAGGAAACCAATAGATAAAGAAGTTTTTAACACTACCCTTCATTTCTTCAACTTTACTCTCTCTGATTTATCTGAGATTATAGCAGAATTACCAGTAGGGTCTTCAATGATAATCTTCAATGGAATATCCCCACACTCTATTTTCCACATTTTTTTAAGAATATTTTTTGCCTTCTTTCTAACATCAGAATCATCAGCCGTATCCCTCTGCTCCTCAACCACCTTTTTAAATCTCTGCAGCAACCCCTCAACATTGGTTATAAATCCCAAAGATGCTTCTCCTGGCTCCATAGTCATCTTCAATCCAGGTAACTTCACAGTGGCTCCAGAAGATTTGACTACCTTTACCTTAAGATCCTTTTCTCCTTCAGCAACAAAAGTTATCTTGCACGGATCCTTCATCTCATCTGCCTCAACATCAGATTTCTCAAAATCGCAATTGGAACATTTCATTCCAAACGTATAAGTCTTGCCGAAAAAAGGTACATCCACCTCATCCTCAGAAAGCGTCAAGTTTTTTGTATGGCACAATGGACACATCTCATTTTCAATCTTATCCATGATAATGAGGAATAACATTATTTGGTTTATATAGTTTTTGTATAAAAAAGAGTTAAATACTATTAACCCCTATATCATCGATATGCTGAGGGGTAAAAAAGTAATAATGCTTATGCTTATAGTTACAATTCTATTAATTAGCGGCTGTTCAGATACCATCGTAAAGGAAGATACTAAACCTCAAATCAAAAAAGAAGAACTTAATATCATAAAAGAAAACATCAATACCACTGCTTCAAAAGTAGCCGAAAAAGAGATCGGAACTCCTCCAATCAAAAAGGACATAGAAAAATGCAACAAATCTCTAGGCGCATCCCCTTTAGCAATTAAGGACTTAAGTTTCATAGAACCTCAAGGCGCAGTTTCTGATTCACACGTAATACCCGTCGACCACCAGTACTGGCACTTAGAAGGTAAAAACAACCAGAACTTCAAGTTAATTTCTCCAGCCCCAGGCTACATAACACATGTAGGCAAGTTCAATAATCCAGGAGGGAATAACAATGATTATAGGCTTGTCATTGAACACCCTTGTGGCCTTTCAACCATCTTCATACATATAGATGTATTAGAGAGTAAAATCCTTTCAGGAATCAAATTCCGAAAAAGTGGAGGATATCTCTTTGCCTCAACTAAAAT
This sequence comes from Candidatus Woesearchaeota archaeon, assembly GCA_964621125.1. Classification (GTDB taxonomy): domain Archaea; phylum Nanobdellota; class Nanobdellia; order SCGC-AAA011-G17; family GW2011-AR17; genus CAZUKZ01. Next base: position 1,339 of record CAZUKZ010000060.1, on the reverse strand, counting down.
CCCAGTGAAAGAGGGGGAAATGTTAGGAAAAATAAGCGGGGGGTCTTTTGACTTCTCCTTGCATGATAAGAATGTAACTCTAAAAGGTTTTGTATACCCTAAACATTATGAGACGGAATCATGGAAGATTCATACAGTGGACCCTTTCGATTACTTTGAGGAACCAATCAAAAGCCAACTAATAAAGAAAGTCATTAGGACAGCCCCACCACTAGGGGGAAAGATTGACTATGATGTTAAGGGGAGGCTAGTTGGAAATTGGTTCAAAAAAGATACAAACTGGTACAGAGGCAACCAACTAAGCAGTTACTGGAAAGGACACCTAAGCATTGTCTACGACCATTATGATCCTACGCAGATAAGAATCTCTATTGGAGACTATCAAGGAAAACCAAAACAATTTGGAGTAAAAGGTAATACTCCAAACCCTAAAGACGTAAAAAACATAGTCAAGTACGAACTTGTAGATTATGATTACTATATCGGAAACAACCATTGGGATAGAACTACCGTTTCAAAAGAGGTTAAAGCAAAAAACTCAGACCAAGTACAAGGCACAATGCTTTTTCAATTGTTGGAAGATGGAAAACTAAAGATTGAAATATTCCCAGATAAAAAAACAGAAGAAGTTGATGGATTTAAGAATAATCCAAAGATCTACGAAAGATAATTAGTCTAGATGTATCTCAATAACATCATTATCTTTAAGGACATGACCCAACCCAGCAGTCATACCCTGATGGCGAGCACTTTTTCCCCACACCCTAGCAAACTTAAACTTCCTTATAAAATCCTTATGCACATAGCCTGCAAGGTCTTTGATGGTACTCCCATTCTTGAATGCAATTGGAGGATTATCCTTCTCCTTACCAGGAGTCTTTGTATAAGCTTTTATCAGTCCTAAATTAGCCCAAATCTCTTTCCTTATTTTTGCTATAGCTTTCTCGTCCAATAAAGACACACCATCCCCACCCAAATCCCCTTTAGTGCTTACAGCAATAGAAGGCAAATAAACTAAGCCTTCATTTAACGCATCCGCTAAATCTTCCATGGAAACCGAAGCATAGAAATCTACGATTGCATTATAGTATCCGCTAGATTGAAGATACTTCACAAGTTCTCCCTCTGTAGCTTTGATATGTTTCCTCCCTACAAACTGTATCCCTCCAATCCCAGTTTTCCTTACACGAATGGGTGGTTTTTTTACATTGATCTTTATTTGAGCCTTTTCCAACTCATTTTTTAAGATATTCATCTGTTCCTTCTTATCCTTAGTTGAATCCAAAAGTATAACCAATAAATCAGCATTACGTGCTATGCTCAAGTACGCAGGCCCGTT
>CAZUKZ010000059.1:0-4908 GCA_964621125.1 Candidatus Woesearchaeota archaeon | reverse complement strand
TGCTTGTACTTAAACTAAAAGTGCTATTCATTTATAAAGCATTTCTACAGAGCCTTATCTAGCGTTAATCTTAAATATCTTTTAATTATTAGTTAATCTATGAAAAAAGAGGGGCAAGTTACTATTTATATTATCATAGGTATTGTTGTGGTGTTAGCTATAGGGCTAGCAGTAATGTTTAGGGGAGAAATTATACAATTATCCCAACAAATACAGTTGAAGGGAACTACAGAAGCACCTTTAGAGATACAGAAAATAAAGGATGACTTACAATCATGTGTGAAAAAAACTTTTGAGGATGGGGTTTGGCTGATGGGTTTGCAGAGTGGCTATTTGATGAAATCTGATAATGTAAGTTTCCTGTACATTGCAAATGTTTCTATTGCTTATAGTTCAGATGAAGGGCTGAACAGAATACCTTCTATTAAAACAATGCAATTGCACTTAGCAAAATATCTTAAGGCTAATATCCCTGAATGCTTTAATGTCTATTCCTACACAAAAGTTGACATATACCCTTCTACTATTGTTCCTCAAGTTAAAATATCAGATAAGGCAATAAGCGCAAATGTGAAGTATGATCTGCAGGTAACTCATAAAAACGTTACATACACTTTAACCAAACCCTACAAAACAACTATTTCCATTAGATTGGGGATGATTAGGGATATCGCTTCAAAGATTGTCGATAACGAAATAAAAGATTGGTCTGTTGACGTTGAATACCTTAAAGGTTTAGAATTCGACATAGGACTATATGCTGTAGATAGCCTCACGAATGTTTATATAATTACAGATGATAAATCAAAGATCCAGAATAATAACTATTCATTCATGTTTGCAAGCAGGTGGAGGCCGTGAAGAAGGTTATTTGCTTGATGTTAGCAATTCTTTTAGCTACTACTTTGGTGTCTGCTGTAGAGCTTGCGTCCAAAGATGGTGGAAAGTATAGTTGTGATTCATGCACATTGAAGAAGAGTGTGATGTCATGTGGAAAGTCTTGCACTGTTATCTATGAAAAAGATAGCAAGCAAGTTTTGAAGATACTTTTGACTAGTGCTGATCTCCATTTCAACAATTCGAGATTAGATTATGTCAAAGTAATGCAGAAGCCTAAGGTACCTTACAGTATAGATGGGATACTTTTACCTGGTTTGAACAAAGGAGATAAGATTTTGTTTACGGCTGATAAGAATTATCCTGCTAAGGATTACACACAAATTAGGCTATTGACTTTGGGATGGGCTTCTAGGGTGAAAGGTAAAATCCCTGCATTAACTTTATGTGATCAAAAGTTTGAGAGAGTTATGGGGGGTCCTAGTGGAAGTGAATTTTTTATAATTAAGAAAAAGGGGGAGAAGACATGCAGTATACCTTATTATAAATTGTATACTTTATATGAGTCTGGATTAAACAAGAGATCTATAGAGTACCTTGAAGGTTATCAGTATAAGTGTGGTAATTTGACTTTTAGGGCAAGGGGGGGCAACCTTCGGTGGTTAGTATGTAATGTAACCTCTAAAGAAACAATCTTAGACTGTAAAAGTAAAAAATGTAAGACTTCTGAGTTCATAGTTAGGATGGAGGATGGAGGAAGGCAGCCGGTGAAAGTAGACAAAAATTCTAAGTTTGAATGGATAAGGTTGGTGGAAGGGGATGTGAAGAAGATGAGAATTAAAGCTGAGAATGTAAAGATTGCAGATGCTGAGATAACATTAAATTCTTCTAGTGTAAAGGATTTTTACTTTGATATAATTCATTGGGATGAAATTATGCTATCAAAGAATTTCATAGTAATGCATTCCGGTAAAGTCAAGCCAAGTAGTGATAAATTTACTTATATACTTAAAAGACCTGAATTCAAGTTCCATGGCTTTTTCATAGAAATTGACAAAGGTAAGGTGAATGCTGTGATGACTAGTGAAGATATCTATTCGGGGGCATTGGCTAAGCTGAAAAGAGAATCCTCTTTTGGGTTAAGGGGAATAAGCTATATGCTGACACAGATAAAATCGTTGAAAGCAAAAGTGAATTATTATAGGAAAGAAATAACTTTAACTCCTTTTAAGCAATATAATATGGGAATATCTTTTGATAATTTAATGAAGAAAGTAAAAAAAGGAGTTAGTTCTAATGATAATTTTAAATTAGTAACTGATCCTATTGATGGGAGGAAGAGAGTGAAGAGTGTTACGGATTATCTTAATGGGAATGTTAAAGATAAACGCTTGGATGTTGAAGCGTTGAAAGAGAAAGCCAAGAAGGATATGGTTGGGAGTAGGTGTAGGATGAAAACTTCTGTAAGAGATACAACATGGAATCGGATAGTGAAGAGCAAATCTACTAAGACAAAAAGAACATATTATGATATTTTGAATGACTTACCAATCTCTGCTTTGCAAAAGGCTACACTTACTGGGGTAATGGCGGCGGAGTCAGGTGGAGTTCCTACTGTAATTTCGAGTACAGGCTGCGTTGGGCTTTACCAGTTTTGTTCTGGGTCTGCAAGAGGGGTGGCAGGACCTTGCTATTTTAATAGGAGGAGTAAATGTTATGTCTGTGCTCCTAAGGGTTGTAATGTTAAGGACAATAGGAAAGAACCTGAGATAGCTATACCTGGGGGCCTAGTTGCTTTGAAGATGAAACTCAAAGTACTTCATAACCTTTGCCGCACAACCTCTAGTGAAGATGATAAGCTGAAATTTGCAGTAACTGCGTATAATGCTGGAGAGGGCCCGGTGTGTTTAGGAATAAAGGCAACAAAAAAGAAGGATAGTATTGGATTTTATAACCCTACGTTTGATGAATTCATAAAAAAAATGGATGCGAAACTTTTGGCTAAAATTCCCTTTTATCGGAGTAGTATATGGGATGATGCTAAGAGAAAAAAGAAGGCTTTGGGGCTGAAGTGTTATGTTCAGGACATAATGTATTATCGGACAGAATATGTTAGTCAATTTATGATAGGGAGAATCAAGCCTCCTGTGAAAAAAGCTGTTCTGGGAGAAATGGGAGAAATTCCAGAGGAGATCACTGTGGGCCAGGAAAAGGAAGTGTCTCCTGTGACGTTGATAGGTAATTCTCATATGGTTGGGTTCAAGAGATATTACAAGAACAACGTCCAGGGTTTATTGCTTGAAGATAGTGATAAGTCAAGCTCTGACAAAATGCGCTGCAAAAAGTGTGATTTGTTTTCTTTTGAGGGAAGGCATGTATTGGACATGAGAAACAAAAGGAAGAAGATTATGAAGGAAATGGACAAGCTTGGCAGTAATATAGCTATACTGTATGAAGGGACGAATAGCCTTTGGATGGGTAAGTCTAAGATCAAGGGCTATATTGCAGAGATAGTACAAGATTTTCATAAGGGTGGTAAGAAGATATATCTTGTAGAGATGCCTCTTGGAGTAGAGGGTGCCGCAAAGTTCTTGACGAAAAGTAAGATAGATTATTATAACAAGATGATAACTGAGGTGGGTGCGGATGGTGTCATAGCAGCTAAAAATGTGCCTTGGAAGAAAGGTAAATTACATGGGTATCATAAAGAGACATTTCCTTATTTCCTTGAAAGATACAAGAAGGTATTGGCATAGAAATACTTTAATAGATGTAAACCGTCTATTATATATAACATGGATATTGCCATAAACCTTTTCATTGTTGCTTTCGTAATAGTGATGGGGCTGGTTGCGCAATTTATCTTTAAGAAATTTAAAATTCCTGATGCTTTACTATTGATAACCACTGGGGCAGTGTTGTCGTATTTTGGGTTGGTCAATGGCATTAAAGTAGAGAATGATCTTTTGAAATTTTTGATAACCTTTAGCTTAATATATGTAGTATTTTATGGGGCGTTGCCTATAAAATTGAATGCTTTGTTTTCAACAATGAAGTATGCTTTTTTTTCTTCTATATTAAATTTTATTATAATTACTGGTGTGATAGGAATTATTGCGCATTTTGCAGGGTTTAGTTGGTTGATGGCTTTGTCATTAGGTGCTCTGTTCTGTGTATTGGATGGGTCAGTAATCAATAGTTTATTGGAAACCATAAATTTGGGCAAGAAAGGTGAAGCGCAGATACAAGCTGAAGCAGCAATAGTCGATATATTAGTTATAGTTGGGATATTGTCTATCATTAACTTTTCAACGATGGGTTTTTCACAAATTATGCAGAGCCTGACGAGCTATTTGTTTTTGAGTGTTGGCATAGGATTTGTTGCTGGGATTGTATGGGCATTGACGTTAAAGAAAGTAGGGAATTATAGCAGTGCGCCTATCGCAACAATGGCTGTATTGGTGATCGTATATGCGTTTGGGGAGTATGTTAAGGCAAATGGAGTCATAACAGTTTTTGCTTTTTCCATTATATTGGGCAATGTTACTTTGTGGGGGAAAATGTTATATAAAGGCCAGCAGGATCATCTAAAGGTTTTGAGCATATCGACGAAACATTTTTTTAAAGACATAAGTTTTTTGATAAGAACGTTCTTATTTGTCTACCTAGGGGTGTTGACTGATTTGACACAGTGGAAGTATATCTTGGTGGGTTTAGGCTTTTTCTTATTGGCCTTTGTAGTAAGGGGTTTGGTTGGAAGGCTTGTTGTCAACAGGGATTTATCATTAAAATCTAGATATTTACTAGAAGCAATGAATTCTAAAGGTTTGACGCCTATAGTATTACTTGCTGTGATACAAGGCGGGGCAATGTTTGCTAATATTGTGGTGGGTGGGATATTTTTCAGTGTATTTGTTAGTTCTATCTTGATATTTTTAGTTGAGAAAGAGAAAATGACTTCCTTTACTAATGGGGTGTTTTGGTTGGTTGGGTACTTGAAACAGATGATTAGAAAGAGGCTCTGTAGAAATGCTTTATAAATGAATAGCACTTTTAGTTTAAGTACAAGCA
>CAZUKZ010000058.1:1795-5011 GCA_964621125.1 Candidatus Woesearchaeota archaeon | reverse complement strand
TTGCTTGTACTTAAACTAAAAGTGCTATTCATTTATAAAGCATTTCTACAGAGCCGCTGGATAATCCTTTTAAATCACAAAATCTTCTATTAATCATGCAAACTTATGAAGTTCCGGTTATTTACATTGTGGAAGATATGATTAAGACTGAGGAACAGAAAAGAAGGCTTGACCGTATGCTTAAGAAAATAAAGAGCAAAACTGTGGTAAGATTAAGTAATGAAGAGCTTAAGGGGATGATGGTGGATGGATGGTATGTTAAGGGTAAAACGGGGATGAAAAAGACAGGTAACCCTAGTATAATCTTTTCCTCTTTTGATTGGAATAATCCTATCAATAATCCTTTGAACTTAAAGAACTGTTCTGCTTTCAATTCTGGCGCTTTTGCTTTTGCTGATTTCAGAGACAATGTACAACTGAGAGAGGCGAAGGGCGTAGTATGCAATTCAGCTTATGAGATACATAGTGCTTTTGGCTGTTTTCATTCATGTGACTATTGTCATATTGGGAATGCTTATTCAATAATGCTGGATGTAGAAGAATTTGTAGGTAAAGTTGATGAATTGTCTAGGTTTAATCCTTGGCAAAAGCTGTACAAGTATGATAACCAGACAGATATACTTTTGCTTGAGCCTGAATATGGTGCTTCTAAAAAATTAGTGGAACATTTTTCTAAGACTGACAACTATCTTATGCTCTACACAAAAAGCGATAATGTCGATCACTTGTTGGAATTGGAACATAAAGGGCGTACCATTGTCTGTTTTACTTTATCTTCACATTTATCTGCGTCTAACTTTGAGAATGGGGCGCCTAGTTTATTTAACCGTATACTAGCTGCCAAAAAATGCCAGTCTGCTGGTTACCTTATTCGGGTGAGGTTTTCTCCTATTGTTCCTATAAGAGGTTGGAAGGAGGAAGCGAGCAAGTTGATTGAAATGACAATGGCTAACCTGAAACCTGATGTTATTTCGTTGGAGATGCTTTGCCATATGGATTATGAGACCATGTGTAAGACAATGGATACTGGATTATTTGATAAACGATTCTTAAGGTTTACTGGGGGTAATGAATACGAGCTTTTCCCTCATGAGCTTAGAGAGGAAGTGTATAAATTTTATATTCAAGAGATAAGGCAGTGGAACAAGGATGTTAATCTAGCGTTATGTCTTGAGACTCCAAAGATGTGGAAATCCTTGAAGGGGTGGTTGGATGGTGATCAGTATAATTTTAAGTGTTGCTGTGGCGGAAAGTGTGTTCCTTGAAGAAATATTTGAAGGTAATTAGGACGCCGAGGGTGGGATTTGAACCCACATATCCCAAGGGAAACTGGATTAGCAGTCCAGCGCAATACCAGGTTATGCGACCTCGGCACTATTCAAAAAGAAATCAATCCTATGCTTTATAAAACTTTTGAATTTTTGCTTTTAAAGAAAGTTCTCAAGCTAGGGCACTTAACATATGGAAAGAATATTCTGCTATAATAAACAATAAACCCAAAATACCTACCACTTGTTCTCTCTTCATTTCCATGAGGACTGGCTGGTCAATGCCACGCTCTTTCTCAATTTTTTGATGGACTAGTAACACGGTGACACCTAATAAGAATTTCCCTATGAATCCGCATGTGAATGCTATTATCGCATATACCATCTTTTTCCTCTCTGTAATTTATATACCTTTTTATACTTAAATCTTTACCTAAACTATTTAAATACTATCTTACTTCCTCTTATGAATGTTTGAGTTTTTAAAGAAAATTCCTCTCATAGTTGCAGGACTCTTCCCATTAGTTTCTTCAGCACAGGCAGACGACCATAGTGGCTTTCAGAGTCAATTGACTACATACGCACAAGAACAAGTAGAACTTCAGACTACGCCTGAATTAACTTTGCCTAATTATAGTCTCCGAAGGTCACACTTCTCTAACTTCTCAAACGTGAGCCTTCTTTTAGAGAACGGTTTTGACATAGCTTTAGATGGAAGTGTTTCAGATGGTGTATTCACTTATGATCCTAGTGATAAACAATTCTATTTCAGGAATCACTCCTTAACTAGTTTTTTTCATAAGTTGGGTGACATAAAAAGTGGGACTTTAGATTCAATAACAATAAATGATTTTGGACTTGACTGGTACCTTGCATATGAAACTGAAGGCTTGCAGAAAAAGATGGAAGATTCCTTGAAAGGGGCCCTTTCAAATTTTGGGAAAAAACTTTTCGGCTTGAACCTTGCGAAGTATAGAAGCACAGATCCCTATCCTCAGGGGAGTTTAGATAATCTTTTAAGATATATCCAGGATGAATTTATCTTAGACAAGAATGATAAGGATCGATTGAACTCTGCAATGGAAGATTTTGTAAGGGATTTTTTGGAGAGCTTTGCACCTTATGCCTATAAAGAGATAAAGGATAGTGATGATCCTTTAAGTGCAATAAAGATAAATGGGATACCTCTTAAGGATTTTAAGGATTTCTTTAACTATTCAAAGAAGCTGATGAGGATAACTGAAAATGATGATGGTTTTACTGCATTTGGCCAATTAAACGGGAGCTTGAATGCAAGCAATGAAACATACTCTGCTTTAGAGATAATTAGTAATGGGGAAGAGTATGTGTTTGAACGTGGGTTTAGGATGGGAGCTAATATTGGGGGGGAAGCGCACTTAGGTTTCACATTAGATTTCAAGGGACTTTTTGCTGATATGCCAAAGACCAAAATTGATATCAATATGGGGTATGCTTTGAACTATCTATTAGCTTTGGACCAGGCGTTCCAGATGTCTAATGTCAAAGAAAATTCTGTCTATGGTTTTGGGATTGGGAGGGGTTGGTTTTTAGGTGAGAAATGGGGGGCTAGCCTTCGACTTATGGCTGACTTTTCACAGTCTAAAATGCTTACATCTTTCCTCATGCAGACAAACACTAGGGAGTCTAAGAAAGAGGGGTACTATCATAGCGCTTATTTTTTTAGTGGGCATGAGTCTGATAGGTTTTTGGTGTATGGTGCTTTAGGACTTAAGGTTAGCAGGGCATTTATCAGTTCAGAAGGGGATGATTGGTTCTATAGCTACGCTATGAGGTTGTTGGGTGATGAGACAAAACATGAGTCTAATTCTTTTGATAGAGATTGGATAAGCAATAGTGTTGATCCTATAGCCTCTATACTTCTTAGTGCCAACAAGGGACCTTTAATGCCTTTTATTCTTGCGAGCAC
>CAZUKZ010000058.1:0-1785 GCA_964621125.1 Candidatus Woesearchaeota archaeon | reverse complement strand
AAAATCATTCTCATGTATCTGTTGGGATGTATCTTAATATTCCTAATTTGGCTGGAAGAGTGGCTACTGCTGATGGGGATGTGTCTCTAGAGCTTTTCCTTTTTTCAGATAAAGGTGGGTCGGAGAGGTTGGTTGAGTATCTGAGACAGTCTGATGTAATTGGAGCGAGCCCTTTTCCTACACCTAATTCTAAGATTGCTGTACACAAAAAGGATGCTTATTCTAAGTTGTCTGGGGTTGGGTTACATGGAAAAGTTGTAGGGGATGAATTCAATTTTGGTGGGTTGGTGGGTGGGGGTGGGATGTTCATGGATTTAGGATTTCATCTAGCTAATGATTCTAAAGGGACGTATCTTACAGTAGGTTGTGACAAGTTGATGCTCGATGCATTGTATACTTATACTCAGAATGCATTATTGAACACAAGGCAGCACTCGGCAAGAGCTGCTCTTACTGGGAGCTTGGATGGATATTATTTAACTTTTAGTTTAAATCTATTTCCTTGGGATAATTTCAATCCTGATAACTCTTATCGTAATTCAGATGATGCTAGGGGAACGTTGATACTTACATCTACTTTTGATGAGGACAAAATTGTCAATTATTTCCTGAAGTGATTAGATAAAATCAGAAAGTTTATGCTTCACTTCTATGTACCAGAGCCAACCTAATAATAGGACTGCGTCCAAGGCTGCAGGGAGGTCTTGCATATTGAAATATTTTATCAGATGTATCTTCCACCCTTCCATACTTATCGGGAAGAACCACATGATACCTTCTGCTGCCCCACCCCCAATTAAAAAATCCAATAACAGATGTATAAAGATGCCGAAGGCTGCAACAAAGAAATAAACACCTAGTCTATGTTTGCCTCTGTACCAGATTACTAATCCAGGAATAAGAATTAATAAGGCAAACAAAGGAGTATGTGTTATGCCGCCATGTTGTAATAGCCAAGGAACGTTGAAGCCAAGCAATTTAGCTATCATTCTTAAAGGAATGTCAATGTCTGGCATTAGGCCAAAAAGTGCTCCAATGAAAACTGTATGAAGAGTAAAGTATCTCTTATGTTTTGTTACAAAGTCTCTATACAGGCCTACAAGGATTCCTGCTGTTAGTACGTGTGTTACTGCAAGCGGCATATACTAATCTTGGGGTTCATTGTTTTTATATTTAACTATCCGTGAGGATAGACATTACCATGCATCAGTTATGTCCTGCTCTAAATAATCTTCTAATCTTGAAAGTGCCTGAACTGGATTTTCTAGAATAAATTCCATAACTGGTTCCACAAAAGATGGTTCATTCCCGTTAGGATAGATCATTCTTAATGTTGTTATAGATGGCAATAATGCTGTTATAGTTGCCACTGTATATACGTCCTTGATGGTTCCTACGGCTTTTGAAGCGAGGTCGCTCCCTGCTGTAGCATACAAATCAACAATGCCCTTTCCCAGTTTAGCTAGTCTTTCTAATCTTTTCATATAATATCTCCTCCTTATGTTTTGATATAGGTTTACTACTGGATTTATAACTATTATTGGGGTGGGGCAGTAAAGATAATTATTCTATAGCATTCATTCATAACCTTTAAAAAGCAATAATTGCATAATATACTTATCTTAAACAAAAAGGAAGGTGATGCCAGATGCACTAAATAATACTGAATAAAAAAAGACTACTAATTGTATACCTCTGAATATTAAGCAACTTGAAACTTCTTTCTTGAACGGGCTTTGGTGAAATCCTCTGATTATTAAAGTTTTGTAGAATGTTGCTTTGTCA
>CAZUKZ010000057.1:0-5392 GCA_964621125.1 Candidatus Woesearchaeota archaeon | reverse complement strand
TTCATTACATTCCGGAGCTATGGTTAATGTCTTTTGACCGCCATCTCTTATCAAACTTAACATGTTTTCATCTATTAATTCAACCTTAAGCGATGGAACAGAAAATCTCAAGCCTTTGCTCAACAAATACTCCAAAATTTGCTTTCTCTGAGGGTGGGCAAAAGAGGCCGAATATATAACAACCTTATCCCTCTTATTGATTCTTATGCCTTCATCAATTATCTTTTTTATCATATCTAAAGACCTATGTTTGATTTTCCCATAGAACTTAGGCATAGGGCAAAACTTACATGTAAAGGGACAACCGCGCTCTATTTCTAAAATGAAAACATTACCAAAAACAAAATCCTTATTCATCTGCTTAGGCAAGGGCTGATACAGGGGGTAAGGCACATTATCAAGGTCCTTGACAAAAGAAGGCTTCAAAGATTTTGACATGCCAGGAATAAAGACTCCTTCAAGCTTAGCTATCCTCTTCAAGAAATCCCCCTTCCCCTTTATTCTCTCATAAGCATCCATTACCTTAGGCCATATCTCTTCCGCCTCACCCACAATTAAAAAATCAAAATACTTAGCCATAACTTGAGAATTAGAATTAATAAATGGCCCTCCGCAGAAGATTATCTGTTCCCTTTCCCCTTTATCCAAAGGAATCCTATTCTTCTTGAGCATTTTGAGAACGTTATGACAATCCAGCTCATATTGTAAGGTAAATCCGATCAACTTGCTTGTTAACTTACCTTTGTCAAGAAAAACCCTATTGCATATCCAGTTATCCCTTAAGTTAACCAAGTTATAGACAATCAAGGGAGCCAAGCAATAGACTCCACCATAGTATAAATTAGGATAGACAATATCAACAGACATTATCCCCTTTTTCCAAGATTTATTGATTGTAGGGAATTCCATAATACGGAAAGATTAACCCATATAATCTACTGCCTTATGCTGGCTGTGCTTCAATGCCGCATTACTCTGGTCCATTAAGCCTTTAAGCTTCTTCTCAAACTCTTCAGCTGCCTTAAGTAAAGGCGCAGTGTCAACACCTAGGCTCAAATAAAGATCCAACACTTCAATTATCTTTGCTGCCGCCTTACTATCTGGAAGCTTAGAATGTGTTTCGACAAACAAACCAGTTGTCTTTACAGACTGATCCTGTAATAAAAGAGCGGCGGTAACACCCATAAGTATCCCTTCCTTCAGTGGCTCAAGTTTCAACGAATGGAGTTTCTTATGAATACTTGTAGTATTTGAAAAAAAGAAAGCTTTAGGTTTTTCAGATTTAGACATTATACCTTCAATTGTAATCAATTCCTTTGCATTGAGAGTTTTACAAAGTTTCTTTAAAGTTTCGGATACCTGCCATTCCATACCTCTGACATCACTGAGAGCATGTATTATTACCATATTGAATTTCTTAGCATAAAATATCTCTAAAGGTTTAATTATCTTAGATTCGTGAACGGCTGCTATAGGCATAAGTTTCTCTGACCAGATACTTCCTATAGATTTTGCGTCAAGATGCTTTATTAAAAATTCAGTGCTGATTGTTCCAATAAGGCCCAAACCAGGGAAACCTTCTACGATTATTGGACTCTTAGGTTTTTTAGTGAGTTTGATTTCCATTGTAATTCTTATAATGGAAGATTGTTTTTAAATACTTTTGGGTAGTTAGGTCCAGGTTTAGAAAAAAAAGAAAAAAAGGTTTTTGGGCGCTAAGTTTATTATGGATGTATCTAATCTTCTGTCACTTTGACCACTTGAGCTGTATGAGGGTAGATGTCTTTGCCTTTTTGATGTAAGTAGTCACAGATGTCTGGAGCGTGGCTGACGAAGATTGAGACTTCATCTTTTATTAGTTGCGCTAAGTTGCCAACTTCGTCCATGTCGCAAGCGAGTTCTCCTCTAGGCTCTAAGTATGCTTTTATCGGCTCTAGTGACTTGGCTAGCACTTCTGCAGATTCTTGGGCCCTTCGGTATGGGCTGTGGTAGATTGTTATCTCTTCCAAGTCTTTTAGTTCTTCCCTTAGCCTGTTCCCACTTTCTTCTACTTGTTTTACGCCTGTTTTTGTTAGTGCATTGTTTGCGTGTCCGTGTCTCATTACGTAGATTTGTTTCATTTTAGGTTGCCTCCAGGAGAAGCAACTTTTCTAGAAACTACTTAATAATTTGTTGTAGAAATTGCAACAACAATTAGATGAGAAACAGGACGTTTCCTAGGATTAAAGTGAAAATCAGAGCTAGGAGAAATGATGGGACGAAAGCTATGCCTTCCTTAACCAATACTTTTTTGACCTTAGATTTCTTTAGCAAACTTATCTGCTTCTTTGTGATTCCGAGGCTTGTTGATTTGCATACCACCCTTTGGTTTATCCTCACATCCTTGGCTATCCAATCACCTTCAGTAAGCTTGAAAGGAGAGATGTAACGAAACATACACACTTTTTCTACAGCCCTAAGGAGTATCAGGAAATAGAATCCAAAGAATATTACGGCTAGAACTATTAGGAAGATTAAACGCTGGATTCCTGAGAAGAGAAAAATAACTACTATGAACAATATTAAGCATATAGTACTAAATACTAATCTTAAAATTTTTTTACGTTGCATGACCTTCTTCATTTCAGAGAAAACTTTCTTTCTGTTCTTCAGGAAAAGGATGAAGCTCCATAAAAAACCGTATAGTGCCCCTATGACTACTAAATTCACAAAGAAATCGGCAAGGAACGGCCAGTCTCCTGAAAGAAAGGTTGGACGTGTGGCAAATACTGCCCCTAGACCCATCAGTAATTTTGCATCGCCACCACCCCACTGCCGAGTATAGTACAACAAGGACCCTAGAACAATCATTGAGGCCAAGCCTATTAAACCATAGAGGAAAAATGACCATGTCTGCGATGATAATGCATAAATCAATCTTATGCCTATACCTGCTGCCATCAAACCATATGATAGCCAATCTGGAACTTCCCTAGTCTTCAAATCAGAGATGGAAGCTATGATCAAAGCTAACAAAGCGACTGCAATTAAAATAATATCAATAAGCATATATGTTCATAGTACTTCAGAAGGTTTAAAAGAATTTCGGCGATTTCACATATTTATGTAGTAAAGCAAAATGACATTATACCAGAAACACCATCCTTAGTTTCATCTTCACATTAAGTACAACAAGTAGAGATTTAGAATCTATAGCCTTCTTGCATAATGGTTTTTAAAAAACAATCTAAAAGCAAGTATATGGAAACTGTACACGAATATCTTACAAAAGCAAAAGAAAGAGGAAAGTTGCCTAAATTAACCGTGTTCCTTCGTATTGATGGGCCGGGTTCAAGTTTGGATATGAGATTATGGCAACAATCATTTTGGAAAGTAACAAATGTGCCAGAGCAGCCTTTAGAAAATTCTACTTTGAGTTGGTCAAAAGAACTGCCAAGAACTATAGGATTCAGCATTAATGTTGGCATTGATATCATTGCATCTCCCATCCAAAAAGGAAAGCTCTCTGTAGAGTCTGTTGATTATGGATTCTGCTATACTTTTGATAAAGGCACTATCCCTCCAATGAAGGAAAATTGGCTTCTTAGAATTATGGAAGTGTTTAATTTGGATGGAATCAAATTTATAATCCAAAATCAGGATCCTGCTTTGAAATCAGCGGGCCTTGGAGGAAGTGCAGCAGTAACAACAGGAGTATGTCTTCTTGCTAATAAACTGACAGGAAATCCATTTTCAAAAGCGCAACTGATTGGTATGGCTTCAATGATTGAACAAGATTTTGGTGTGAGCCTAACAGGTACACAAGAACAAAGCTGTGTTTTGTACGGCGGGGTGCGTGATTATGTATGGTTTCCCTTTGGTATTCCCTCCCAAGATAACTTTTATGGAACTTCTATTAACCAAGTTCTCTTGAAACCAGAAGAGTATCATGAAATTGAAAGCAGGATGGATATCTATTTTTGTATGCAACGCCATAGCACTGATGTGAATGCAGTTTGGACAAAAGAATTGCAAGGAGCAGCTGGTTTTAAGCTTCATTCACAAAAACTTAAGTTATCCTATGATTATAGAGAAGCATTAAGAAAAAAAGATTGGGATGCTTTAGCTGACGCTATTGAAGATTATCGTAAGGTACGTACCAGGTTATGTAGTGATTATATGAGTAGTGCTGCCCATAAAATTGATCAAGTTTGTAAGGAAAATAATGCTGTATGTTTTCCTTTAGGTGGGGGTGGTGGGTCTGTCATGGTCTTTGCCCCTAACGCTGTTGATCTTGAAAATATACGAGACATTCTGTCTTTGAAATTCAAACGTATTAATTATAAGATTTCCGAAGTAGGACATCTTTTTGAAAATATATAAAATGAAAACAATTATATTCGATATGGATGGAGTCCTTGTTGATTCTGAACCATTCCATTGTGATGCTTGGATTGAAACATACAAAGAAATTGGAATTGACATCAATAAAGATTATTATTTTACAAATGTTTGTGGACTCCATGGAACAATAAGCACAGCAAGGGTACTAGACGATTTCGGAAAAGAGGCTGATAAAGATGCCTTGATTAGGAAAAAAGAAGAAATAGTATGTAAAAATGTTAAGGGGAACATAATGCCTGTTACAGGGGTAGTTAAAGCAGTTAAGGGATTACAAGAAAATAACTATAAACTTGCTCTTGCTTCAAGCTCATCTTTTATTAGTGCAAATTCTATATTATCTGAGATTGGACTAAAAGAAGTTTTCTCAGTTATCCACACCGGGGAGACAGTCAAAAAAGGAAAACCTTATCCTGACATCTACCTAAAGACAGCAAAATTACTTGGTGTGGATCCTTCTTTATGTGTTGTAATTGAAGATACCTCTTCAGGAGTACTTTCCGCCAAAAAAGCAGGGATGAAAGTAATTGGCGTCCTAAATGGAAGGAATAGTTGCGAAGGGCTCAAACATGCTGATGTAATAGTCAAAGGATTTAGATTAATCACGCCCTCCTTAATCGAGCAGTTATAAAGTTATTCTGTAAGAGAAAAACCTTGCCCTTTTGTTTTCAAAATCCCGTAAATTTATAAACCTTAAGTTTTCCCCAATATTCAATGATAACAATAATAGGGGCTGGACCTGCAGGAAGCCATGCTGCTTACCAACTTGCAAAAAAAGGGTATAAGGTCAGGGTCTATGAGGCCAAATCCAAAATAGGCGTACCTGTACAGTGTACAGGCATCTTGACTAAGCAGATAGAGAAGCTTATAGGAAAAGACGAAAGCTATGTTATCAATAAAGTCAAAACAGCAAGGATACATTCCCCTTATGGCAATAATATAACTGTCAGTCTAAAAGATGAAAACCTTATTGTTGACAGAACAAAGTTAGATAATTTTTTAGCTGAACAGG
>CAZUKZ010000056.1:0-5419 GCA_964621125.1 Candidatus Woesearchaeota archaeon | reverse complement strand
AGTGTTGTTAACTGAATTTTTAAGGGTGGTGACATATGTCATGACCCAATACAGGATTCATTTTGGATATTAAGTGCGATTTCAAAGGTTTTTAACCATATTTTTCAAAGATTTCTAAGTTTAATGGATGATGAGGGAAAGTTTTATAAAGGACTTCAATTTTCAACAGATTACTTTTAGAGGTCATACAATGGCAGGATTAAGATCAGGAAGTTGTTATAGAACAGTCAAGAGGGCTTATACTAGAAAATCTAAGTTTAAGAGGAAAGCTTTCATAAGGGCTGTACCCACAGTTAAGATAGTCAAGTATGATCAGGGGGATTTGAAAAAGAAATTCGAAACCCACGTAGATCTTGTTTCTAAAGAAAGAATCCAGCTAAGGCACAATTGTTTAGAGGCTGCAAGGCAGGTCATTAACAGGCACGTATCAAAAAGGTTAGGTAATAATTACCATTTACAAGTAAGAGTATACCCTCATCATGTTCTTAGAGAAAATAAAATGCTTACCGGAGCAGGTGCTGATAGAATGCAGACTGGAATGCAGCGTGCTTTTGGTAAGGCTATAGGCTCAGCTGCCCAGGTAAAGATCGGGCAGGCTATATTCACAGTACAGGTTGACGATAAGGATATCGATGCTGTGAAGTTTGCTCTGAAGTCTGCTGTTCACAAGCTTCCGGCAAAATGTGGTATTGAGATTAGAAGAATAGTAGAATAGTTACAATGCCCCTAAGAACCTTTGAGACAGATGATGCTAAATACTATCTTGGGCTAGGCAATCACACTGATTCAAGTAGGCCCATTTTTGAGGATGTTGACTTTTCTACATTGGACATGATTGTCTTTGAGGATTCAGGTTATTTATTCCCTTACTATAATAAGGATAAACAATATTCTGAGATCTTCAATGAAATTATGAGAAATTCTAAGGCCAAGATCTATGGGGTTGATGTCTATACCGGAAAATGGGCCATGGCTACAGAATTACCATTGCCTATAGCTGGGGGGGTTTTGCTTACTAGGTCGGTTATTGGTACTATCAGGAAAAGGAGACAATTATCAAGGCGTGGCTTTCTGAACAATGGATTGCAGGGGTTGTTAGGATCCTTTTTGTTATCACCAATGCCTATGTTGGCGAATTGTAAGAACACTAAAGAAGACATTGAGGTCATTACTAAGTTAAACAACGTTAATTCCAATCTCTTGCCAACCCTTATTCTTGGATTTCGAGATGCTGTAACTGCAAAGAAAATATCGCAATATTTGATTCCTTTAAACAAAAAAGAAGGAAGAAAACTCAATGTTGCATTAATTTATGGTGGTATGCATAGTGGGATTGAAACAAAACTGAAGAACCCATGGATTAGTGATAGGACAATAGCCTTATATCATAGCTTGCTGAGATGCGCTCCTACAGAAAAGCTTAATGAGGTAAGAGAAATAGTAAAAAACAAAAGATGGAATAATGTCGTTTACCACGATTGCCACTTATTTTAAAATCCAGATCTCTCTTTCAATCTTGCTTCCAGGGGAAGCATAGATTATCGGTGATTCTTTGGTTGGTCTTAGCCTAGCTCTCTTGGCCAAAGATAAGAAATCCATCTTCACCCTCTCCCCTGAATATAGCCTGAATCTTGGTACAATAATCACTGACTTATCTTTAACAACTTTCTTGATATCCTTAAGAACATTCTGGTACAATGGCTTTAGCTCTCGAATTATCTTCAATGCCTTGTCTTTCATCGGTATTTTCTTTAGGAACGGCCCTAAGTAGGGTTCTGTAGCTAATGCATCTGCCCCTTTAAGCTTATACAAATCTCTTGAACTGTCCCCTTGCATGACCTTATACTTTGCCTTTGTGTTATATCTTATTTTTGTCCATTCGATATTCTTTAACGAATCTCTAACACAATTTCGTTCTATGTCCATGCCTTTTACATTAATCCCCATCATCATTGCTTCCTGCAGTACAACTCCAATTCCACAGAATGGGTCAATCAAGGTATCACCTTCCTTTGCTCCGGAAAGGTTTATCAGTATCTTTGCTAGTCTTACTGAGATTGTATGTAATGGTCTCTGTGCTGGCTTTCCAAGGTCTCTTTTTTTGTATTCCTTTGGGTTGTAGGCAGCTATAGTTTTAGCAATCCTATCTCCGAATATGACAAGCTCAAACCCTTGCGATAATATTTTCTTGCTTAATAGCTGTGAAGCGTCCATGTACTTCTGTTTTTTCCCTGCTTTTTCAAACATAGCTTTAATTTTCTCTTGTTTGAACTTATCTTTTAATGCATCTTTAATCGCTTCCACAACCTCTCCATTTACCTCAGAATAGCAACTTATCGTATACCTTATCTTATTGCTCACTCCTAGGTACACTTCCTCTTTGCCTAAGTCAATAACTCTTGCAATTTTGCTTGTGCCTCCTAGGTCGTTTATAACTTTCTTAAAGTTCAACGGAGGGAGATTGACAACTAGGGCCTTATCTGATTGTTCTATTATACGGTACTTGACATTCCTTGCTTCAAGATATGATTTTATTTCTAGAATCGAAAGTTCAGGGTCTCTTCCCAGTATGAATATATATTCCTTTGCCATATAAGAAATTTAGAAAATAGATAAGTTAATAAGTATTACTCATAGTTTTAGTATAGAAATAGTCTTAATATTTGACTCTCTTTCAGGGTGTGCTAAAACAATAAAAACCAAACATTTATATATAAGATATTTAAAAATAAGGTTTAAGATGGGAAGGATAAAGACAACATTGATTAAAAGAACCGGAAAGAAGCTAGTAAAGCTCTATGGGGATAAATTTAGTAAGGACTTTGAATCTAACAAACAAGCAATGGCAGATGTGGCAGACATACCTTCAAAGAAAATGAAGAACATAGTCGCCGGTTATGTTGCTAGGTTGATGAGAAAGCAGGAACAAGAATAATTCTTATATTTATTGGCATAAAAACGGAGGTAACAAAAATGGAAGAACAACAACAGAGAGTAGAAGAGACAACGCAAGAAGAGCAACCGGCCATAGAGGAAAAGTCTGAGGATAAGCAGCCAAGAATGGATGAGAATGACCACACCATCTTTATCGGTAGTAAAGCTTTCATGAACTATGTAACAGGTGTTGTGATGCAGTTTACTACACAGAATGCAGAAGAAGTAGTTGTTAAGGCGAGAGGTAAGTTCATCTCAAAAGCTGTTGATGTTACAGAAGTGGCGACAAAAAGATTCCTTGAAGGGCAAATTGAAGTCAATAACATAAAAATCGATAGTGAAGAGTTCAAGAATAAGGAAGGAAAACAAGTTAGGGTAAGTACAATTGAGATAACCCTTAAGAAAAAGTAATCCTTTCTTTTTTTTACATTTTTTTACAAGTGATAATCTTATCTTTAATTTCAAACTTAACATCTAAGAACTTCTCTATGACTCGCGCATTGGTTATTACATGGTTTGTAATGTAGCTTGTCTTCAGGTTCCCACCCCCACTTAGCGCAAAGTAAGGCAGCAGTTGGTCTGCTGTATGTGAATCAACTACTCCTCTGTCATATTCGTTTATCAGTTTCTTTGCTGCTTCCTTCCCAACATCCTCAGCCTTTTTTCCCCTTTCTCCTAACCCATTGGCTCCGATGATAGAATTTTCAGTCTTTATCCAGAGTTGTATGCCTGAACCGGCACACAAAGAATTATGATATTCTGTTTTAATCTCTGGGACAATCCCAAAACTTTCACTTAGTATGCGTTTGGCCCCATTAGCTTGCCTTTCGGCAACCCTTGCCCTTTCCAGATGTTTGGAAGCGACACTCCGTCCTTCAATCTTCACTATTTTCCCCTTATCTAGTAGATCAATTCCCTTCATCTCTTTCATCCTTGAACTGTCAACTGCAACCCTTGCCCCTCCTTTTGGAAAGAACCCTTCCTTTAGATCCTCTACTTCGATATCATAGCCCATCTTTGATACCAAAGGGAAAACTACATACTTTAGATGGTCCATTGGCACTGCCCACTTTCCATAAGTTGCCCCTCCTTCAATCTTGATTTTCAATTTGGTACGCATGGCTGGAATAAGCATTGCCTGTAGCACTAATCCTACAGAACCAGCAGTAAGTATGTTTATTTTTAATCTTCCAGAACTTATTTCTTTGGGCTTAAAAGTTAGCTCCGTGGATTGTAGCTTTGCTCCTTCAACTTCAGCATTGCACAGTCTTGCCATAGCATTCACTGCCTGCAAATGCTGTTGCCTTAAACCAGCAGTGGGTCTTTTGGCTCTTATTTTAATTATTTTGAAAGGCTTTCCTGTTACAGCAGACAAACCTAAAGCTGTTCTCAAAACCTGCCCTCCAGCTTCTCCCATACCTCCATCGACTTCTATCATCTAGGTTATAGAAAATTTTATTAATTATAAGCTTTTGCAAGATTTTATCGGGTTGAAAAGAAATCATGGTATTCCTTGATAGTAGAAGCCCTTAAATTCTCATCAGATTCCATATTTCTAAGATGTCGCATCAATCCAGATATATAAGTATGTATAGGCAAACCTTGGTTTTTACTTGCAAATAACTCTCTTGCACAAACAAATGCTTCGTACATGTCGCTGTTAGTAAGGTATAGCCCCCTTTGGTCAACAAACTCACTAATTCCCACTGCAACTAGTTGGTCGATAGGTTGACCTTCATTTCGAAGGTTTCTTATTACTGTAGAACTTACTTTCTGGATCGGAATACTCAAAGCAGAATAATCTCCACGAATATTAATAGAGATTAAATTATCAGTATAATCTTCCAATATTGGATTCTCTGCAACAACCAAATCCCGATCCACTATTCTTGGTTCTCTTTCATCATGATAGGTAACTTCCCTTTCAGATATTATGAACTTACTTTTACTTAGTAGAGCATCAAGAACTTTCTTAGGCTTAAACCCTCTTTTTCTATATTCTTCTTCGTCTGCAATTTTTTCAATTACGTCTCCCCCTACAACAAAATAAATGTCTACATCTTGACCATATACATCATTTATTGCAGGCAGGAGATTAACAAAATAAGGATTATTAAAAAAAGCTAACGAGACGTTTCCTAAACAGGAAGCAAACCCTTCTTGTGCATGTACTCTATCATATATGGCAGAATTTTTTTGCACATAGATTTTCTTGTCAAAATGTGTGGTTGATGTTACAACTAAGAGTTCATTAGGTGCCTTTTTGCCTCTACTACTTTCAAAATCTTTCACAGTATCAAGCCCGTTCAAAAATAAATTAACATGAGCTAAAGATAACGGGTCATACGACCCAAAGGCTACAACTAAGTTCCCAACTTCTGATCTTTTCCTAAAAGGGGCATGTCTAGTTAATTCTAATTTATGATTTTCAGCTAGGGCTTCTTTTTGTAATTGGACTCCAATATTATAAAGTTCCAATGACCTT
>CAZUKZ010000055.1:0-5842 GCA_964621125.1 Candidatus Woesearchaeota archaeon | reverse complement strand
GTATATACCTTCAATCAACCAATGTTTGAAATGCTTCTCTAATCCTATTTATCTCTTCATTATTTAAATTATTGATTACTGTTTTTACTTTTAAAATAAATTCTTCAGAATTATTAACCAGTTCTTCTGCAATTTCCTTTGTTACTTCATCTTTGTCTGTTGTTACGTAATATTGTTTATCGATTCTTTCCTTCTTTGCATCGGAAATGATATTGGACAATTTGGATTTTTCAAATAATAATTTAAGTAGAAAGATAGAGCCTGTATGATTCTCACATTTGATTCCAACTTTATATAATAGGGCGAGGAGTAGATTATACATGGCGTAATAAGACATACTTATAGAATTTTCGTATAATCTATTTTCCAATAATAGTTTGGCTGACTTTTCACAATTGATAGACTTCTCTGAATAGGATTTATAAATTTCTTCTGAAGGTTCAACTATTTCTAATTTTCCTTCTATTTTCAATCTATTCAGAAATTTGTTTCTTTTCATAAAACTCTTCAACTCCTCTTATGATTATATGGTTTTTGATAATTTCTTTTATTAAGGGTGATTGGATATCAAATAGTCCAATTTTCACATTGATTTTTGAATATATTCCTTCAACTTCCTTTTTAATGTTGCGGTTTTTTGTTTCAATGTAGATATCTACATCACTATCTTTTTTATTTAGGCCTTTAGCATAAGAACCAAATAGAACAATTAGTCTTGCATCTGTTTTTTTTAAAATATCTTTGAAAATTACTCCTAATTCTTGGTGTTTCCTTAACAATTTTATTAATTTATTTAATTCAGTTTTGTAGATATAACTCTGTGCAAGAAGATTATTTTTAAGGAAAAAGACCTTATTTCTGCCTTCTTCTTTGAAATCGACTACATTATCTCTTTTAAGATTGTTTAATTTTCTTAGGATTGTTGAATGGGACTCATTTAATATCTTGGCGATATTCCTTATATAATTCTCATTCTTTAGTAAAACTTCTATCACGTCTAATTCTAAATTGTTTCGTTTTTGAACCATATGTATCAATAATGAACCACCAATATATAAATCTTTCTATTCTCAGAACCCTAGTGTGTACACTTTCAACCTGCCATCCCTTTCACTAGGAAGGACATCGTAGAATTCTCCAGACTCTTCTTTCCTTAAAACTCTTGAGCTTGGCTCCCCCCCCATCACAATTAATGAAATACCCTCCATCCCTAGCCATGATTTTAGGTTCTTCGATTTCTGTAGAATTGGATAATAATATATGTAGGTCAACCTCTTCCCAACCATCTTTTAGAACCCCTTGAGTATGATCATCCCCAATCTCCATACCAATGTTTATCCCTTTATGCTTGAAAACATTCTTGCTTTCGGTATTCTGATATGAGTATTCTCCCCACTGTCTTCCTGCCCAAAGCATAGGTGTTGAATTATGCCTGCTTCTTCCTTGCTTCCATACTATGGTTCCTGGAAATAATAAGGTCCTTTTCCTTCTTGTACCATCATTTACGCTGGTCAATGCCTTTAGGCTTTTTACAAGTTCATCTTTCTCTCTCTTTGTGTATGGTCTATCTGTTCTGTTAAACAGGAAATTTGGTGCTACTAGGATATCTAGTCTATTGTACCTTACTGTATCTCCTATAACTCTTTCCAAGTTATCATTGGGAGTACCTTCGCTCCTTGTATATATCTCTAATGCTCCTACTCTTAGTTCCATGTTCTTTGTGGATTAATAATTAGTTAATAACCATTATTGTGATAAGATAGCTATTTTCAGAATCTTCGGAAAAACAGAGTGATTCTTTCAGTAATTTTTTTTAAGAGAATTGTAAAATGGAAATTTATGGAAATGAACATTACATGCCAAAAAACGAAAGAGTTAAATATACAATGCCTTTTAATATTAAAACAGATTGTAGGTTTGAAAATGGAAGTTGCGATAACTAAAATATCTCAGAATGGTCAGGTAGTCATTCCGGCAGAAATAAGACATGACGCTCAGATTAAACCTTCAACAAAATTTCTTGTATTTAATGAGGGTGAACACATTGTGCTTAAACGGATAAGAAAAAATACTTTGGCCAAGGATATAAAACTTCTTGAAAGAATACATAAATCAGAAGAGCAAATCATAAAAGGAAAGTCCACTAAGGCTTCTACAAATATGTCTGACGAAGATATTGATCATCTTTTGATGTCTTAAGATGGAGATTATATTTTCAGATGGATTTAAGAATGATTTTAAAAAAATTAAAGACAAAAACACAAGACTTAAAATTATTAAATACATTAAGAAATTGTATAAACTTCCAAAATCTGGAAAACCCTTAAGATATAAATTGAAAGATTATCGGAGTATTAGAATCCCTTCATTTAGAATAGTTTATCGTTTAGAAAAAGACAAGATTATAATTAATTGTTTTGATCATAGAAAGAGATCTATAAGTAATTCAACTGGTTTGGTCCAAAAATTCTCAGCGGAAAAGCCCGGAAAACCATAAATTCTCAATTCTAGAACATTCTATCTAACTTACTGATTATTTCTCAACAAAATTCTTTTATAAACACACCTTTACCACTATAAAGAGGTATAAAACCGAAACCTTTATAAGTATCCTGTTATCACAAAAGAGTAAATAATCAATAAAATGGAAACACAAAACACAATGTCAGGAACGGAAAATCCTTTTCTCGAGGAATTCCAGAAAAATTCAGGATACAATCCAGTAACTCCAGACAGCACAAGCGACTTGTTGAAGTCAATGCAGGATGAACAAGTGCAGTCGATAAAGGATGCGATTGATGACATACAAAAACTCATAGAAGAAAGGGACCAGCTTCACAAGGAGATGTTCGCACACATAGACCGAGTCAAGATGGACCTAAATAATTTCCTCCTTGAGACAGATAGCACATTGGTAATCGCAGAAAAGTTGCAAGTAAGGGAAAAGATTGCAGAGCTTGAGGAATTAAAAATTCAAGAAAGGCTTAATGCTTGGAGAGATATAGCTAACCTGAAAAAAGAATTGAGGGAAAGGTTGAGAGAGCTAACTGATAGGGAATCGAGGGCAGACATAATT
Source organism: Candidatus Woesearchaeota archaeon (assembly GCA_964621125.1). Lineage (GTDB taxonomy): Archaea > Nanobdellota > Nanobdellia > SCGC-AAA011-G17 > GW2011-AR17 > CAZUKZ01. The sequence goes on along the minus strand of CAZUKZ010000055.1, from coordinate 2,766 downwards.
GACCAGATTCTAGAGGAGTAGAAAGATGAGTGTTTTAAGAAAACTATACAATGTCATGGAAAGCATCCAGCCGTTAGGTGAATCTGAAAGGACACCTATAATGGATTTGGTAGGCCATGCTTTATTTTCATTCAAAGGGATGAGGGGAAGGCAGAAAGTGATTCAGATGCTTCATGCTATGGTGATGGAAGGGATGGATCTAAAAGGTCTTCCGGATTATTTGAGAGATAAGGGTACTTTTGACAGTTATGTTCATGACTTACAGAGAGTGGTTGAAGAAGGTAATAAAGAGCAAGGTGTAAGTTCACATTGGAGACATGCTATACCTTATGCTCCACAACTAAAACCAGAGCTTGAAGCATTAACTAATGCTGAAGAGGAACTGAAAGGAATATTGAAATGATACAGACGATGTTAACACCTGCGGAAATGTGTAGAAGGCTAAAGCCTGTTTTTGGTAGTAAGATTGATGCGTTGTACTTGAAGTACACCATGACTACGAACAGGGAAACCAAAGCGCAAATTGAGCAGGCACTAAATGCATTGTACCATAAGCACGTCAACGATACGATGCTTAACGAGAAAGTATTATTGGACCCTCCACGGCAGGATATCATCGGCGGAGAATATGATTTAGGCAATGTCAATTACGCTGACAAGGACCTTTACTCTTTTGGATTAAGGGAAAAGGATTGGGTAAGACACGTCTGTATCTCAGGCATGTCCGGTTCTGGCAAGACAAACTTCGCATTTCAAATTCTAAAGAATTTCATAAACAACAAGAAGCCTTTCTTAGTATTCGATTGGAAGAAAAGCTTCCGTCCACTGATGAAGTTGGATGATAACGTAATGTGCTTCACTATAGGCAACCCTGCCGTAAGCAACGATTTCAAGATCAACATAAACAGACCACCTAAAGGAGTTTCTCCTAGGGAATGGCTAGGTATATTATGTGATTTGATAACAGAAAGTTTCTCCGCATCATTCGGAGTGCACAAGATGTTGTCAGAGACATTGGACAGGGCATTCAAGGAATTTAAGGTCTATGAAGGTTCAGAGAATTACCCCACATGGAAACAGATTAAGGATCGGTTAGAGGAGAGGGCTGATGAACTTGGCAGGCGTAAGTCTAGGGAGTCTGAATGGATAACCTCGGCATTGAGGATAGCGCACGCATTAACTTTTGGTGACTTTTCAGATGTCATAAATGAGAAAGAAAAGCCAATGGTAAGTATGGAAGACTTGTTAGGCAAGCAGATAATTTTTGAATTGAATACTTTGAGCAGCATAGAAAAAAAGTTCTTTTGCGAATACGTGTTGACATACATTTACAAGTTCAAGAAGATGAACGAAGAGCAGGACTCAAAGTTCAAGCAGGCTATATTAGTAGATGAGGCGCACAATATCTTCCTGAAGTACAAACCTTCATTCGTGAACGAAAGTGTTACAGAAGTTATCTATAGGGAGATAAGAGAATACGGCACATCATTAATCTGCTTAGACCAGCACATATCAAAATTATCAGATGTAGTTGCGGGTAATAGCGCATGTAACATAGCGTTTCAGCAGATACTTCCTCAAGATGTAGAAGCTATATCTAACATGATGCAGATGAGAGACAAGAAGTCTTACTTCTCAATGCTACCTGTAGGTACAGCAATCGTAAAGCTAGCGGAACGTCACCACACTGCTTTCTTAGTCCACACTCCTCTTGTAGAGTTGAAGAGCGAGTATATCCAGGATATGGATGTCAAGAATAGAATGGGAAAGCTCATACGGAAGAAGGGTGTGACTTCATTGAAGGGCAAGTGTGACGTTGAAAACCTAAGGAAAGAGTTCGAAAGGGTAAGCGATGTCATGAACAAGGCTGGTACAGCTAGTTATACTGCAGACTCTGAACTGAAGAAAGTATTGAACAGGGTAGAGGCTCACAAGAGTCCAGACTACATATCACAAAAATCATATTCACTAACTAAACAACAACAAATCTTCCTGCAATTTTTGCAGAAGTTCCCACAATATGGGACCGCACAAGTCTACAAACTTTTGAATTTGTCAGCTCGTCAAGGCAACAAAATCAGAAATAATTTAGTAGACAAAGGATTGGTATCTGTTGAGGAAGAGCGGAGTAGGAGCGGATGGAAAAAAAGCCTGATGCTTACCGAAGAAGCTAAGTTCCTCTTAGATAGCCATGACGTGAAGTGCGAAATAGCCTAGGAAAACCCTTTCTTAGGTTGTTGGGACCCTTTATTCTTTATAGATTGAACTATTTGGTACTGTAACTTTATTCGGAAACAGCGGAATAGCCTTGAATTCACCTATTTTAAAGTATATATAATATAAGGAGGTCGATAATGAAGACAGCTCTGTTCGTTTGTTCCATCATATCACTTCTTACATTCACCCTTTACTTCGGCTTCAAGGTTTACTCTATCCTGATGTATTCGAACCACATGTTTCTGATCAATCCCTAACAAGGAGGAATTCCATGACTCCGGAGATTTCACATATCCTTAACTTATGTTCCGTTCCATTCGGAGCCTTCCTGGCGTCCTGGCTTCTCATCCCATTCATCTTCAAGAAGAGGACTCACCGGGAGTGCTTCTACCTCGGTCTGCTGACCGCTGCCGTCATCATGATCATTCAGTTTCTACTCAACATCTAACCTGGCAAGGAGACAACCCATGAGAGACACCCAAAGGATCGTATCAGAGTTCACCCCGAGGAACCAGAAGGCTAAGAACATCGCCATCGTCTGCTTCTCCC
>CAZUKZ010000054.1:0-6013 GCA_964621125.1 Candidatus Woesearchaeota archaeon | reverse complement strand
GTTGTTAACTGAATTTTTAAGGGTGGTGACATATGTCATGACCCAATACAGTAAATTTAGTGATAAAAACATTTTAATAGGCAAGTGTATTAATTGTAAATCATGAAAGATAAGCTATTCACTATTTTAAAAATATCATTTTATAGTCTAATAGGAATCTTCAGTTTGATATTAGGATATTTCATAATTCCGGCTCCTGAAAACATTAAGCAGCAAGTTTTTCCAATTGCGGCAGTTTTAGCAGTGATTTTCTTTATCATAGGTGTTATTCTTATTGTCTTAACTATTAAACTAAGATTGGAAAAAACATTAAGAATATTCTTGATATTAACAGGAGGCTCAGCCGCAGGATTTCTTATCTTCACTTTATTGCACAATTTTTTTTACGGTTTGAGTATAATAGCAAAGAACATTATATTTTTAACATCAATAATGGAGGCACTACACGTAACAAGTTTTATTATTTCAACTTGGGGTTGCCCCATTGGATTTTTAGTAGGAGTTATAGGCACGATATTCATTCTTATCAAACATAAAAAATAATCAATTTTTAGGAAAGAAATATATATGAAACAATTATTAGAGTAGCCATGGCAGCTGAACAACTATACTTAGAAGATTCATACTTAAAAGAGTTTGATGCTTATGTAAAAGATGTTAAAGAAAATTTTGTATTCCTAGATAGAACAGCATTCTACCCTCAAGGAGGCGGACAGCCTTCAGACACAGGAGAAATAGTTTCAAAAGAGAACGGTGAAGTGTACAAAGTTTTATTCGTAAAAAAAGTTGAAAATAATGAAGCACATGAAGTGGATAAAGAAGGATTAAGCCAAGGAATGTTAGTGAAATGCAAAATCAACTGGAAAAGAAGACATCTGTTCATGAGATTCCATACAGCAGCACATATCTTAAGCGGAGTCATACACCAAAAAACAAAAGCACAAATAACTGGCAATCAAATTGCTGAAGAGAAAACAAGGATAGATTTCAACATTGAGAAGTTCGATAGGGAAGCTCTCCAGTCATATGCTGATGAAGCGAATGAAATTATAGCGAAAAACCTCACAGTTAAAATTAAAGCCATGCCCAGGGAGGAAGCTTTCAAGATTCCATCCATGATAAAACTGAAAAAAATGCTCCCTGAGAGCATACAAGAAATAAGGGTTGTTGACATAGTGAGCTTCGACCAACAAGCTTGTGCAGGAACACACGTAGGTAACACTTCTGAAATCGGCAAGATAGAGATAATAAAAGCAGAAAACAAAGGGAAAGGAAATAGGAGAATCTACTTCAAACTTGTTTAATTCCCTCTATTCCTTTCACACTATTATACAATAATATAAGAACTAACTAAGATATGCACCTAAAGCCAAAGCGAACTGAGCATTATCCGGGAAGATTGGTTTCTTCAACTTTCTCTTTAACAACCCAACCCCTTTAGTATACTTGGTAACAAGCTTTCTGAATAGATCATTATGCGTTACAGCTCCCCCTATAAATACAATATTCTTTATCCCAGCATACTTCGGAATCTCCTCGAGTAACCCTATATCTCTTGCAGTCAGTACAGCCTTTTCAGTTATCACCCCAGCCAACATATCCTCTAGTTTAGTATCCTTGTTAGCTTCACCCATATTAGAGACAAACAACCCACCAAGTAACTTATACTTAGGATGTAAAGGCTTGACTTTGGCCATCTTATACTTCAATAATGTATCTGGAGACCTACCACCCTGAGCCATCTTAACTCCTTCTTGATAATCTTCAATACCTGAATACTCAAAGAACCCTTTAATCGAACCACCCCCAGAAGAATTGCCCATAAAATCAAGATATTCTATCTTCCCACCCTCAACTAAAGTATAGGACGTACCAGATCCAACAGAAACTAATAAGAACTTATCAAGAGACTTGCCTTGCATTTTAAGAAACTTCTTCACACCCAAAGCCTGCAACTTCACTTCATTTGCAACAGGATCCCACCTATTCCTTTTAACCTTAAAATCTGATAAGATACTCCCATCACCAATCCCTGCAGCTTTCACTTCTGTAACACCCGCTGTTTTCATAGACCTTACAATATCATCTACTGAAATTTCATGGGATGAAAGAAACTTCAATCCTCCGTCATCATAAACAACCTTTAAACTAGTACTTCCAAGATCTACTCCTGCTTTCATTTTTTGTTCCTCCTTAAACTTTCTAATTCTCTTTCTAAGTTTCCATAAGCGTTATCACAAAACTTCATATGAAAATAATGGGTGTTATACACAGGCCTTTCAATCATCCCTTCAATGAATTTCATCCTCCCAACCCTATAATCTTCATCAGAAACCATGGAATACTCTTGCCTAATAGTTGAAGAATATTCATCATACCTCCTCCTAGAAGCTCCAAGGATAGCCTTATCAATATCTGTTATACTACATTCATCAAACTTCTGTGACACATCTTTATGGTCAGTTGCTAAAACTAATCTATGCACATCCTGACTGAACCGTTCATTTCCTGTAAGCATCTTACAATCCTGCAAAGCCAAAAAAGCACTAATTTCTTCATTGCCTTTTTGAGCAGGAAAATATACTCTATCATGCTGAAACAATGCCATCTCTATTGCATCATGGTGAACTAAAAAATACTTCGCTTTGTCAAAATGTTGAAGACATTCATAGACATGCCCCAGATTATGGTAAGCTCTTTCAGGCATAGAATAATCTTCTTTTAGTTTCTGGAAAGGAGACCATACATCCCCCCTAGCCCCCAACCTAGCACACAGCCCAGCCCACCTTCTAGCCAAAAACCTCTCAACATTCATTCGATACCAAGCCCCCTAAATAATTCACTACGCATAATACCATAGCCCTTACCAGATAAAAGCATCCCATATTTCATTCCATCCATCTCTCGCCTTAATCTTTCTCCCATACCATCATTCTTGCTCGCTAGCACAACATTATTATTGCACATTAATAAAAGCTTCTCTTCAAGGACATCCCTACAGCTCATTAGCATCAACCCCCTCTCCCTACCAAACCTTTTCTTTATGTTTTTATAAAGTATATTAGGATTCCCTTTATGCTCCTTAACAAGATCATCCACCCCCACTTCATGGACTGGAATTTTAGACAAATCTTTAAAGATTCTAGCAAGAAACCCCCTATCAACCTTATCCCCACACAAACCGACAACATACTGTCCAGACAATTTTTCCTCAAGCTTCTGCTTAACATTCAAAGGAACATACGTGTGTATCAATCCTCCACCCAACTGCATTACTTTCACAGCTGTTGAACTTATATGTTCCAACTCCCTGCCTGTCATGACCACAATAGTTTCTATGCCCAACCCTTGCGTCCCACCATTCTGGTGGATATTCTTCTCATACTCAAAATCTTTAGAGTCCCTAACCCCCTTGACAATAACACCAATGCCATTATCATACGCATAGTTTACAGTAAGGGTATCGTAAGCAACAACATCCACATTCACTAAATCCTGTAATGCTACTCTAGCCATCTGCATCCTTTCCTCAAGCAAGAACAGAGGGGACTTAGATAAATTAATACCAAAGCCGACTGTCAGATGATTAAACATCCGCGCAGCCCTTTTAATTATGTCCATGTGCCCATAGGTTATCGGGTCTCCAGTAAAAGTATACATTGCTTTCATGATATACTTGATTTGTTTCACCAATATAAAATTTCATACTAGATAGTTATCAAAATAAGCAAAATTTATAAACAAATTACACTTTTTAGTATTTTATGGACCTATTGGATAAGAGAATAATCTGTGAACTGGACAAGAACTGCAGAGTATCATTGTCTCATATGGCCAAAACATTAAGGACAAACAGGAATGTTCTTGCGTACAGGATTAAAAAACTAGAAGACAAGGGTGTCATCAAGAACTATATCTGCTCAATTAACTTAGGCAAATTAGGATACAAGACATATAAGATACAGCTCAAAACATGGAGCGGAAAAAGGTCGGAAATAGATTTTGTAGAAACTGTAAAAAAAGACAAGCAAATAATAAGCTTTCTTAAGACCGAAGGGTCGTTTGATTATTCAATATCTATAGCAGTAAAAAGCATAACTGAGCTTGACAATTTCCTCATGGAATTAAAAACAAAATTCAAGGACCTGATAAAAGACTACCACATAAGCATTGTAGTATACTCTAAGGTATTTAAAGCAACCAAGTTCCTTCTTGATGAAAAACAACCCATACCTAAATTTGAGAGGTATTCAGGGGAAGATACTTTAGTAAAGATAGATGATAAAGACAAAAGAATCTTAAGGGAATTAGCACAGAATTCTAATCTATCTATAGTGGAACTGGCTAAAAAAACAAGATTATCTATCGATATTGTCAAATACAGATTAAAAAACCTGAGCAAAGACCTTATCAATTCGTATAGAGCCATGATAAACATCAACCAATTAGGATATTATCCTTATGTTTTTCTATTAAGGATAAAGCAAGCAACAAAAAAGGATGAAGCAAGGTTAGTAAGCTGGTGTGCATTAAAAATGAACGTGTTATTCTGCACAAAAAGAATAGGATATTATGATTTTGCCATAAATGTCGCAATAAAAGATATAGATGATTTCAATAGTTTCTTAGCAGAACTCAAATCCAAATTCGGTGAGATGATAGAGTCAAGTGAAACCCTGATAAACAGTAAGATACTCAAGCTGAATTACGTACCATTTTAGGAATTTTGCACAAATATTATATATCCCTTCAATTTATCTTATAAGATATGACACTTTTAGGATATCTATTCGGAGCTACTTCCGAAGGAATATTACAGAATTCCTTATACAGAAGATTAGAAGAAGTGAATATAGAGGTTTACCGTATAAATCAAGGAAGGAGCAGAGAAAAATTTGCAGTCAAGGTTCAGGAAAGAAAGAGGGAAGGAAGGCTGGCTCTATGCTGTGATAGATTGATAGACTCCAAGCCACAACCCCACCACCCTTATGGCAGAGGTACTTTCGATAGAATAGAGGCCTTAGAACAAGCCATAGTATTAGCAGAGTATTTAAGAGAGAATAGCATTGCTGCCAAAGTCAATGATGAACTTATCTCTACAGAGAGAACTAAACTAACAGAATTAAAAAGAATGCGTGCTGGGTTTTGAATCTTTCACTGGTTCACTCTATAAATTTTAGGTAGCAATCCAAACCCAGACCAGAGAGATAACTGGTTATTTCTTCTTTACCATAGATTGGAATCCAACTCGGCCCGTCTCCCCTCATTTTATGCTCAGATCCGTCCAAAGTACTTATTCGAGGAATCTTTTTTGTACCCACATATAGTGGTTCATCAAACCTTAGATGAGATTCAATGGTTTCATCATCCAAAGAATTACCAAGAATCCATATAGGGGCCTTTCCTATCAAAAGAACTAATTCTCCTTTTTTTGTATCGTTTGCCATAATTACAATAATCTCTTAAAGTTTATATTTTTTTATCTAGTTACAATCTTCTACTTTTAAACAAAATAGGGAACTTATTCTCGACTGCCTACAACCCAAAAAAGAAAAAGAAAAACCTCACATCATCGGAGGCATACCACCCATTCCACCCATTCCACCCATACCTGGAGGAGGCATATCCATACCTTTTGAAGCTCCTGAACCAGCAATGACATCATCTATTCTCAAGATTAATTCAGCAACTTCTGAAGCAGACTTTACAGCCTGTGTCTTGATTTTCAGCGGCTCAACAATACCATCAGCCCAAGCATCGACAACACCACCTTTAAAGACATCCAACCCAGCCCACTTCATTCCAGACTCATGTTTTGCTTTCAAATCAGTAAGCATATCAATAGGATCCAACCCAGCATTCTCAGCTAATGTCCTAGGCACTATCTCCATAGCATCAGCGAAGGCCTGTACAGCCAACTGTTCCCTGCCATTTAGTGTAGTAGCATATTCTCTTAAACCTTTAGCAACTTCCATCTCGGGCGCGCCTGCACCAGCAACAACAAAACCGTCTT
>CAZUKZ010000053.1:0-6246 GCA_964621125.1 Candidatus Woesearchaeota archaeon | reverse complement strand
TTGCTTGTACTTAAACTAAAAGTGCTATTCATTTATAAAGCATTTCTACAGAGCCCAAGCAAGATTTATTAAACATAAAAGCATTCTTTCAAATATGAAAAAATCACTAAAGATAATGTGTTATATATTCATAGCTATTCTAATAATAAATATGATATTGTTTGGCTTGGGAAAAGTCAACGCTGTAGTATTCTGGGTAACCATCGGATTAGGAGCACTTTTCGCTTACAAAATCTTACCTAAATTGAAAAAAAACTAACTGTAATAATACTGATTCTTAGCCCGCTGTTGATTATCTAGCTGTGAATTAGGCTTATTAATCCTTGGCCTTTTAGTTTCCATGTCCTGCCTGTAAGTTATGTCCAGCATTTTCAATACAGCATTCATGCCTTCCTTCTTAGAAACTGGCCCAACAACCTCCCCCTTGATGGCAGGTTCTCCCTCAAACATCAGCATAGAATCCCCAATATAATCAATGAATTGCACATCATGGTCTACAATAATCGCACATACATCATCCTTTTTGACAAAATCCCTGATAACCTCAGCAACCTTCAACCTATCCTCCACATCTATGAAAGCTGAAGGCTCATCAAAAGCATATATGTCACAGTCTTTTGACAATGTTATAGCAACATAAAATTTCTGCAATTCCCCACCAGACAAACTTTTAATTTCATTATCCATAAGCTTCCCCAACCCCAGCTTCTCCATAATATTCTGTTTGTACCAGCCAGATGCAAACTTCCCACCAGCCACTTTCATCAACCACTTCCGGACAGTGCCTTCAACATCTGAAGAAGGATACTGCACCTTATAAGAGATTTTAGATTTCTCTATTTTCTCACCATCTGGCTCAATTACACCAGCCAACATATTCAGGAATGTAGTCTTACCCAATCCATTAGCACCCATCACAGCCAAAACTTCCCCCTTCTGCACCTGCCCAGGTGTTACATGCAACTGAAATTTCGCAAATTTTTTCTCCATTGATGGAAATGTCAATAAATTTTCCCTCTCTACTTTCCTTTCAGCAGACGCTCCTGAAAAGACAATTGGATAACTCCTAAACCTCATATTCTCATCAGGAAGAAAACCGTCCATGTATTCATTTATACCTGTACGAACACCTTTTGATTGTGATATAATACCATATGCACCAGCTTCCCCATAGACAATCTGTATCTCATCAGATATGTAATCTAATGTGGCCAAATCATGCTCAACAACAATAACAGCAACGCCTTCCTCAGCCAATGACCTTATCAGTCGGGCAACCTTGATTCTTGACGTTATGTCACAGAATGAAGCAGGCTCATCAAAATAATATACTTCGGCTTTCTTGACCGCCGTAGCAATTATAGCAACCTTCTGCAATTCACCACCAGACAATTTATCTATATCCCTATTTCTTAAATTTTCCACACCTAACTCCTCAATCAACTTATCTCCAATACCTTTTTCATCAACTTTCTTAATAAGTTCCACAACAGTCCCTGAATAAGTTTTTGGAATCAGTTCTATCCTTTGAGGCTTATATGAAATCTTAATCTTACCCGAATATAACTTCCTGAAATAATCACCCAAAGACACATTGGAATACCTTGCAATAACATCCTCTTCTTTCACTTCTTCAGTAAACTTACCTAAATTAGGCCTTATCGTTCCTGCCAAAATGTTCAACGCTGTTGATTTACCTATCCCATTCCTCCCCAAAATTCCAACAACTTTTCCTTCCTTAGGTATAGGAAGTCTAAATAGTTCAAACTTGTTTGCACCAAACCTATGAATAGGATCTTCTTTTAGTTTCTCAGACAAATTTATGACATTGATGCACTGGGTCGGACATCTTTTGACACAGATTCCACAGCCTATGCAGAGGACTTCGTCTATGAGAGGCTTCTTATCATTTTCATCCAGCACAACACAATCTCCTCCAGTCCTATTGACTGGACATACCTTATCACAAATGAAATTGCACCCAGCCCCGATCTTACATTTTGGCCTTTCGATTACAGCTATCCTTGTCATACTCTTCCAGAAAAGCCCTACATTTATAAAACTTGCTTTAGGCAAGATTAGATAGAAGCAAGTTACAACTAATGTTATACTGAATTTTACTTACCGCCTTCTTCTCAGCTTAGAAATAAGTTCCCTATGGTCCTCATAAAAGAATCCTCTGTCCCTATATAGCCCCCACTGTTCTTTAGTACTGGTTTTATAATCTAATATCAAAGGTTGTGCTGTTGAGATCTTCAGTCCTTCACTTAATGCATTTTGAGCTGTATTGTGGACACACCTTTGGGCATAAATTCCCATTAAGGCAATATTCTTAGCCCCCTAGACTTTTTTCAGCTGCAAAGCCAAGTCGCTATTTGAAAAACCTCCCCATCCAGTCTTGATTAAATACCTATAATTAGGTACACGGCTAACATAATTTCTAAGAAGAGGGATGGTTTCTCCGAATTTTTTATATTCCAAAACAACAACTGGGACATTATTATCAGCACAGGCCCTTAAAACATCTACCTGAGAGGGGATTACAATCTGATTCAAAGCGTGGAGATCTAAGTATTTCTCTGTTAAAAAATCCGGCTGCATGTCAATCAACACAACTGCATCAATAGTGTCACATTTCCCGAAAAGGTTCTTGAACATCATAACCAAAAAAATAGGCATCCATTTATAATATTTTCTCAAAAAAGTATGATAATATCTTACGACAATTATATATAGCAAGAAAGAGATATAACCAAAGCAATGGTAAGGGTAGGCATTATCCAATCCAATATAACTTCTGACAAAGAACATAATTTAGATAATGCACTAGCTTTAGCCTCAAAAGAACAAGCAGATTTCATAGTTTTTCCTGAACTTTTTACTACTGGATACACCCTAGATGAAAAACTGGCAGAAGACGACCAAGGTAATACTGTAAACAGATTGTCTAAATTCGCAAGAGACAATAATACGAATGTTATCGGGGGATCAATAATAGAAAAAGAAGGTAACTCATTCTATAACACATCTTATGTGATCACTAGGGAAGGCAAAGTTATAGGCCGATATTCCAAAAGAAACCTTTTCAGACCCCTCGACGAACACAAATTCTTCACAACAGGTGTAAACAGAGAAGGAAACTATAACACGTTTAAGCTAGATGGCATCAACATAGGTATAATGATATGCTATGACTTAAGATTCTCTAGCATTATCCAAGACATGATCCAAAGCCAAGTAGAATTGATCTTTTGTCCCATGCAATGGCCTTCTGCAAGAACAAAAATTCGAGAAGGCTTTGCAAGAGTAAGAGCAGCTGAAAGCTTTTCATATCTCATTACGGCGAATGCAACAGGTTACGATATCAACAACAATCCTTCTAATAGGATTAAAGGCCATTCGTCCATATCTTCTCCTTCAGGAGATTGCTTGTTTCAGGCTGGTAAAGAGGAAGGGATTTTCGTACAGGAATTGGATCTTAGTCAAATAGATAATATCAAAAAATTTTTTAAAGGAGGCAAATAATATGTTAAGAAATAAATTCGGCAAAGCTATGGAAGATATAAGGATCTCACCAATTGTATCTATCAGCGAATTGGCAAGAGATCTGGCCCCAAAATTCAGGGCAAAAACCGGTAAGGAACTTGTACTGTTCCAACGTGGAGAGATGAGCGACCCCACTCCACAATACATCAAGGATGCGGCGAAGAAAGCTTTAGACGACGAAAAGACGAAATATCCAAAATCTGGTGGAGAACCGGCATTAAAAGGAGCCATCCTTAGGAAACTAGTCAACTTCAATGGAGCAACAGGTTTAACTACAGACAATATAGTATGTACTTACGGCGGGCAGGAAGCATTACAATTAGCATTCAAGCTATTTGAGGGAGAGCGAGGAGCAAGTTTCTCGCCATGTTGGAGCTGTATTCTAGAAAACCAAGCACCATATGCAAGAACACCGCTTGAACTGCTGCCATTGAACAAGGATTTTAGTATTGATTTTGCAGCACTGGAATCTGTTATAGACAGGATAAGTTTCTTTTACCTCAACACTCCCCAAAATCCAACAGGCAAGGTTATGTCAGAAAAGGATATAAGGCAAGTCGCAGAAATGTGCCATAAGAAAAATGTTTTCTTGATATCGGATGAAGCATATGAAAAGATTGTGTTTGATGGTAAGAAGCACTTTAGTGCAACATCAATAGGCTTAGAGAATATAATTTCAGCCTTCACTTTTTCAAAATCTTATGCAATGACTGGATGGCGTTTAGGTTATTTGGTATCTCGACACCCTCGCATCCCAAACTAGCCAAAGGAGGAGACTACAGTCAGACAGCAGGCGTGACTACATTTATGCAATACGCAGGAGCAGAAGCACTGAACAATACAGAAGAGGAAACAAAGCATGTAAGCCATATGGTTGAAGAGTTCAGGAAAAGAAGGGACGTATTGTACAACGGACTGAAAAGTATTGACGGTTTAGAGGTTGAGGAACCAGAAGGGGCTTTTTACGTGTTCCCTAGCTTTTCAAATTTAATCCCTAATTCTGTACAAGGGAAGGACCGTCAAGAATATGTATTCAATGCCCTTATGGATGAAGGGGTTGTCACTGTCCCAGGCCATTGTTTCGGTAAAGGTTTTGATGATAACGTGAGGATTTCCTTTTCTACTACGCCAATCCCAATTATCCAGGATGGTGTGGAAAGAATCCGAAAGGCAGTGCAACGCCTTTGATTTTTTTTCTTTATTTTTTAAAAGAAATATCACCTTCTAACATGATTTTAGAAAACTATATTTTATATCTGGATTATGTTTATATACCTTAGTTGAGTTCTACTTTGTCAAGGAAAAAGAGGTTAAGTTAATGTCGCCTGGCAATGATAAGATGAGGTTTTTCAACAACCCTATGCTTTTTTTCAGAATGAAGAGCTGCAAAGAGTGTTGGCTTGTTGAAAAGAATCTCTGTGAGGCTTTAGTTCAGCTCAACATTTGCCAGGCCATCATGATTATTGATATAGACAATCCGAGGGGAAGAAATATTGCTGCATCTTATGGTGTTGTTGAATCTCCAACAATAATACTAGACCACCAGAAACTAGGTCTTAATATATTATTGAACAAAGAAAGATTATTAGAGGTATTAACAAAGTGAAAAAAGTTGCGATTGTAGGAACACATGGAACCTTCAAATCAACTCTCACTTTGAAACTAGCAGCAGAACTTAAAGCACACCGTTACACCATCAAGACAATTGAAGAGTTCGCTGCACGCTGCCCATATCCTATTAATGGACAAGATATCAAAGCCCAAGAATGGATTGTGAGCATGCAATATATTGCCGAACTTGAAGCTGGGGCGGGACACGGTGGGAGGACACCACCAGATTTTCTTATCTGTGACCGAAGCATATTAGATGCATTCGTGTATACTGAAGACTTATGTGATAAACAGAAGATAGCCATGCCACCTTGGATTCCGAAGATGACAGATCACCTTCTCCCTACTTACGATTTCATATTCAAGACAAATCTTTCTACTGATGGCCTAGTTGAAGATGGAACAAGAGATACAGACCCTAAATGGCAGGAAAATATTGAAAGAAGACTTGCGCAAGCCCTAGAAGAAAGGTTGGTAAATCATTACACATTTCCCCTTATAGAAGGCCTAAGTGACGACCCAAGCCAAAGAGAACTTTACGCGATGCACCAACTCCAGACAGAGTACATGATGAGCATCATCAGGAGCCAAGATGGTAAACGTGAAGATTGAAAGAGTAATTAAAGACGTTCCTTTACCCCAGTATCAGACTTCTAGTAGCGCATGTTGCGATCTACATGCCGGAGAAAGTATTTTATTGAAGAAAGGGGAGTTCAAGACTGTTCGAACAGGGTTAAGAGTATTTTTACCAGAAAGTTATGAAGGACACATCCGTTCAAGAAGTGGACTGGCTATAAACCATGGTATTGTCGTATTACATGGCATGGGGACATTAGATGCGGACTATAGGGGAGAATTGAAAGTCTTATTGATTAATCATGGTCCTGATGATTTTATTATAAGTAAAGGTGACCGTATAGCGCAATTTATTGTGAATCCTTTTGAACAGGTAAATTGGGATGAATCTCCTTTGGAAGAAGAAAGACAAGAGACAGAAAGGCTTGGCGGTTTTGGTTCCACTGGGATTTAAAAAAATTCTATGCTTTCTTATTAAGGATATTATTATTTTCCACATATTTCTCAACATCT
>CAZUKZ010000052.1:0-6335 GCA_964621125.1 Candidatus Woesearchaeota archaeon | reverse complement strand
TCATCATCGGCACGAACATCATCAGGTGAGTTAGGGGGATTGACATAAGGATTAGACTTCAATCTAGCGGGATCAACACTACAATACTTCCACGGATCTAACCTTTCTGTCATTTTATCTCCAACAAGCAAATTGGCCTTGACACTCATCAAGGATTTCTTTAGAAAATGGCTTGTCTTCTGCCCTAAAATATACTATTGCATCAATCAAATCCCTCCTACCATCCAACTGAGATTTGATTATTCTAGCCGCATCACAAGATGCAGTATAAGGATTACTCACGTACTTTTCAACTAGTCTCTGAGGATTATCAATAACACCAGAATAAGGTGCAACAAGTTTAAAGCTTTCTATTACACTATTTAATACTTTAGGACGAGATTTAGGATTTTTAGCCTTAGTGTAAGCCCTTAAGGCACGAGAAAGGTTAATTATAGCTTGTGCCCCTCTAATTGAAGAAGGGTATAGCATACGATATAGCATGACTTCATCATCAGAACCTATACTATCTTCTTCTGCTTTTGATGGCCAAACATCCTTCATCTTCCTTTTACTGTTATTAGCAGCTGCACAAGGGATGTAATCCAAACCTTGCACTAAATAACGAAAGAGTAAAAGCTCTTCCCCCAACTCTTTTGGGTCTGGTGTTTTTGCCATCTGTTTTAAGAAAGCAAAAGAGTCTACAAAATCAGAAGTATGGTCTTTAGGATCCTTTTGGTCCTTGAGTTTCACTTCTCCAGAACTAGCAAGAAGAATCGCATCAAGATCAGATGGATTTTCACTCCCAGGCGAAAAATTATCAACGTCAATTATTAAGTGAGATCTATCCTTTAAGGCCTTATCCATTGATACAGTTCCAGTATACGCCCCATTACCAAAATTAGCAGACCAGACACCTATACAAAAATTAAAGGATTCTTTGCGTTTTTTACCATCAAGACCTTTAAACATTCTTGAATGGACACTACCAAGAGAGTATTTCTTACCATCTATCTCTATAAAACCTTCATACACATTAAAAAGTTGGTTTTGGACGATTTCAGCACAACGATTGATTTCTTCAACTACAAGGAGCGGAGCAGCAAGCATGGAAGTAACTTGGCTAAGTTCTTGCTGAGAGACAACACCACCATCCTTCATGGCGGAAACAAGCTTGCCAAAATCAAGCTGCCTGTACAGAGACTTAATGTCCAAATCATTCCTTCCAAGTACATAGCCAGCATTGTTTCCAACCAAAGACTTTAGGTCAGCGAAAGCCTGGCTCTTTCCCATACCAGCACCACCGTAAAGACCAACATTTAAACCCGCTGACGCAGCAATTTTCAGTATATCAAACATGTATAAATCAACATTATCGAGACTAGCTACTCGAGTCGAATTGACATAAGTAGGACTCTCAAGACTTACAATCTTCTCCATAGGATTTCTTTTTTTCATTCTTTACTCCAATTACCAAGAAGATTTAGGCCCCATAAACACGTTTTTTATCTAATTTAGCCAACCTTCTTGAATATTTACATAAATAGGTCATATATAAACCTTTCGCTTCTTTGAAGTAGTAACAAACTACTAAATTGAAATCTAATCAAAGACCCACCAAACCACCTACCAAAAGTTGTCTAACAAGAATAATCCCTAAAATTTTCGGCGTCTTGCTCGCCACCTAACGGTGGCTCGCTACCCCACGAACAGCGTTACTGATATTGAGGACGTTGTAGGAAAAAAAATTGAAGTAATTGTAGCCACAACCCAACCACGCCCCTGATGTATAATCAGCCTTATTAGGACTATTCGGAACCCAAATTTTAGCGGTTTTTCCAAACTCCTTTCCCATTCCAACCAAAATATTCGGATCTACTAAACCTGTTAAATTAATAATATAACGCCTAAACCCATCATCACTTAAAGCTTCACTTATAGGCACATCTCCAAAACTACCATTAACTCGAAAATCTAGTTCTTTCCTTAAACGATCCTGATTAATCTCTCCATTTCCTCCATAATTTGGGAAATCATTATCACAAGGATAATGAATAACACTACCTCTCCCCTTCTTCCAGGGGACAATAGTATTTGCTACATGCCAACCATTACCATTTCCTTTATCCTTAAACTTAAAAAATAATTCTCGAGCATCAGGGTTACAACCCTTATTTTTATATGCCCAAGCTAAAATATTACACCATAAAGCCATGCTAGGATTATATAACTGTTCATTTTCACAATGCCTAGTAGCTTTATAAGGATTAAGAAAGATAATATTCCCTGCTCCATCTCTAAAAACGTCTTTCATTACATATAAATCACGATATTCTTCAATGATATTACCATCTGCATCATGACAAACAATCTCTGGAATTTCAATGAAATTTTTCTTACTCGATGTTACAATAGCTGGAGCCTTAGGTTTTGGCTTAACTTCTTCATACTTTAAGCATACTTGCCTAAAAACCTGTTCTTGTTCAGACAACAATAATCCTTCCAGATCCCTTTTACTTTCAGTTAAATTTTCAACCAAACCACAAAAAGAGTCTAATCCCTCTCCTTCCAATGCTTCTTGGTCAGCCATGGCATTAGCCTTATCCAAAGACTGAAGAAATTCATCATAAGTGCTACACAAATTCTTCATAAAAATTGAAATTTCAGTCATCCTTTACCTCCCCCAAAAGCCTAGGTTTTCTATCCGGAGTTAATTGTGCACAAGATGAGCTATTACCTAAGGCATAACTCAAACCAGCAACTTCTAGCCTTGCTTCAACCTCAATTTCCAAAGCTGAACAAGCTGAAGTAGCATCCTCACAAAGGCTATCTGCTTCAACCAAGAATCCAGTAACATCACTTAAGACTAACCCTCTTTGAGCAACAGAACTCTTAACATCGTACTCAGCTTTTAATTTCGCAACAGCTTCTCTAGCAGGATTATAAACTTTCCAAACAACTTCAGAATCGCGCTGAATGAGTCTTAATCTTTCAAGAATCGATTCCAACCTTATCCTTTCAACCCTCATATCAGATGAGTAGCTTTCCATCAATTGTCCTACTGAAAACATAGCATTTCTAAGCCTTTGACAGACTTCTGTCCTAACATTTGTATCTTCAATAGGAATAGAACCATAAAGCTCACGAAATCCTCCAACAAAATCTGATCTTTTCTCAAGGCTTAACTGGTTATAGGATTCTAACGATGTCAATAAACTACTATTAACATCAGCTTCTTTTTTAGCTTCATGAAGTCTATCAGTCAAAGTATAAACATTCCTTTCGACTCTAGCAGCTTCATGTGAAAGAGTTTCTTGTTCCTCTAACATGCTTTCCGCAAGCTGAGGCAACTTCTTCAAGTTCTGAACCTGTTCAGTAAGAACTTCACCCATTTTCACCAGGGCAGAAAGGACTCTTGTTCTAGTTGAAGGTTCTTGTGCAGGAGCTACATAACCAGGACCCCAGATATGTCTTTGTCGCCATGATAAACCTTGTTTGAAGTCCTGCTCACCACTAACCACCAATTCAGCATAAGCTTTTCTATCTCGATCAAGAGAATCAGATAAAGCATCTCTTTTTTCTTGTAAATCTCTAGGATTAATACTAAGACTATCTATTCCATTACGAAAATGTAGTCTTAAAATTCCTTCAAAACCATCATTTGCTGCAATTCCCATTGCCTCACTTAAAGGAGCATAAGGCACAAGTTTACTTGACATTCTATAAATATTAAAGTTCAACCCCCAAATTATTAAGAAAAAAATAAAGACCTTTCCCATATAAATGTTTCGTTTCTGGAAAGTAGCGAAAATGTGTTGTTGGACGTTAAGTTTATGAAAGCTTGATCCACAAAAACAGAACAAATACACTCTAATCACCCAACTTTTGCTAGAAAACCTTAAATAGGTACACCTAAATATCGTTTTTAATAAGCAGTTTCAAAAATAAAAGAGGTGCGAGGGTCAAGAAAAATGATAGATTCCGTACATTTCGAGATAACATTAAGGTGTAACATGAATTGCCCTTATTGTTACAATGAGTCTACTGAAGAAGGTGAACTCACTAAAGACGAACTCGATATTATAGCGAATAAATTAAGTGTAATAAAAAGAATTTGTGTAACGGGTGGTGAACCTTTCACAGCTAGAGAAAACTTACTCTATTTTTTAGGTAAACTCAAAAGAACAGAAAACCAAGAAGTAACATTGAACACAAACCTAATCTCAGTTACAAAAGAAGATATTCAAAGATTAAAGGGAACAGATGTAAGAAAAGTAATGGGCTCACTACACTCACAGGACCCTAATTCTAAAAACTATAAAAAAGCCATCTCTAACTTACAAGCTTTAATTCAAGAAGGTTTTCAAACAGCTATAAGCATGGTTGTAACAAAGCAAAATTATAAACAAGTTTATCCAGTAGGAAAGATGTTAGCTGAACTAGGAATAAAACATTTTAAGGCAACACCTTTTGGACTGAATCAAAGAAATTACCAACAACAACTCCCAATCTTTCCAGAAAAAGATCTAATCATTTCAACTTTAAACCAACTATATCAAGTAGAACAGGAGACAAATATTGGAACAGGTATTCTAAGACCCTTACCTTATTGTTTTCTGGGAGATAATACTCACTTAGAAAAATATTTTGCAAGATCATGTGAAGCAGGAAAAGGTACATTTGTTGTAGGACCTAATGGAAAGGTTAGACCTTGCATAGTTTTAATTGAAGAATATGGTTCTATTATAGAAGAAGACTTAGACGATATACTTAAACAAATGAAAACTGATTTTACAAGAGAACCTTTACAACCCTGTCATGGATGTAACTTAGAAGATATGTGCTCTGGAGGGTGTGAAGGAGACGTAAGGGCAATGACCGCTAATAATCATACATATAAAGACCTAAAACCATCACAAAAATATGATTAAATTAAATTTGGTAGTTGTCTTCAAAAGATATGTCACAGATAAAAATGATAAAAATTAATTTTAAAATAAGTGAAAATGAAGAAATAAGAATACTTTCAACTTTTGCTAAAAATTATAATAATGAATTTCGTTCAGGCTTCAACTTGTATCAAGAGATGGTAAAGGGTTTTAAAGACGAATTAAGTAATATTCAAGGTTTAACTAAAGAAAAAAGAAAACAGTTATTCAAAAAAGTAATCCAAAAGGAATATAATGATAAGGGGAAAGAAATAAAAGAAAAATTCAATAAATACATAAAAATCTGGAAGGGAATAGAACCAAAATTCATCAAAGAAACTGAAAAGCTTTTCAGCCATCCATTTCCTGGAGGTGAGTATACAGCTTTTTTAACAATTCTTCAGATTTGTCCAAGGTGTATTGAAACAAAATCATTTCAAGTTCGATTAAATAAAGGTTTAGAATACTTTATAAGCACCGTGATGCATGAAATGGTGCATTTTATGTATTTTGATTATATGAAGAAAGTTTTCTTTAATCAACTTAATGAAGACTTAGAATGGGACCTTTCAGAAATAATCAACGTTATCCTTCTAAATAAACCACCATTTTCTAAAATGACAAAAGATAGGCATGTGGCATACCCCAATCATAAAAAAAGGTATGAAGAACTTAATAAAATATATCTTAAATCCAAAAATATGAAAGATTTTATTGAAAAAGCTATTCCTTTCCTAAAAGTTTCACCAGAAAACTAGTATGTTTCTTATTATATATTCTCTTAAGATCTTCCTGAAAACTTATATTCTTATAAACTTTTGTGATAAACAATGTTTCATACTTGCTGATAAACTTCGCTTTCTTTTCCATTAAGGAATCCATTAATTTAGAGAAATATTGGGGACTAACAACATTAAACTTGAATATAAAATCCCATGAACCATGGCATAAAGCAAAGTAACTTGCATTCTTATCAGATTTTAATTCGTTGATTAAATTTATCTGCTCTTCAACAGAACCATATAACCTTAAGTGTAAGTGATGTTCAAAAACACCAAATTTTTGAGGATTTAATACTGGCAAGAATTTATAGATGATTTTCTTTTCTATAAGCTTCTTAATTCTATGCTTTATTGTCATAGGATCTAGTTTTAACCTCTTAGCTATGTCATTTATACTTATTCTACAGTCTTTTCCTAGATAAGATAGAATTTCTAGGTCGGTGTTATCTAATTCCAACCCTGAATATGGATATTTTCCTTTCTTAGAATAAGTTTTCTTTAAAATATGCCGGAATGAGCCACTATCTTTAATAGAAGCTGATCTAATGTGTGTATCATTATCTTTCCAAAAGAAATGTCCTTTCAAAAAATTATCAGTTGTAACATTAATGATTATATAATCAGCAAGATAAAAACCACATATTTT
>CAZUKZ010000051.1:0-6419 GCA_964621125.1 Candidatus Woesearchaeota archaeon | reverse complement strand
CAATAAGGATTGCCTTTAAGATCCTATATCAATATATAGGATTTCTACAGAGCCTCTTGTATAACAAACTTTATAAATTTAGACGGCCCTATTAATTTAGATAGGTGGATAAAGCTGATAGGCTTTTCCAACCAAAGGATTTTGACAAGGTATTTAGTATGGATAAAATTCAAACAATTAAAACCCCGATCGTCTTTGATAGAAAGGAAAAAAATGTTAGAGGGGAAGTAGAGGGGGTGGTTAATAAATGGGTACTATTTTGATTTTTTGTGCCCATTCGTAGCGGACGATGAGGCCGTTGGGATGGGTGGAACCATTGCCAAGTATGTGGATGAGGGTAAAAGGATAATCAAAGTAGTATTTTCTTATGGAGAGTCAAGCCATCCACATTTCAAAGAGTACATTGTAAAAAGAAAAAGAACTAAAGAGACAGATGAGGCTCATAATCTCTTAGGGATAGAGAAAGTTATATTCTTAGGATTGAAAGATACTAAAGTAAAAGAGGATGTGGAAAAACAAGATACGAAAGCTGAAGTGAAGAAATTAATAAGGAAGTACAAGCCTGAAAAGATATTCATCCCATCTATAATAGATCCTCACCCAGACCATAAGGCTGTTAATAGAACTGTGCTGAAATCCGTGGATGAGATTAAAAAAGATTATCCTGTGTATGCATTTGAGGTTTGGAACATAATTGAAGAAAATAAACCCGTCTTGTATGTGGATATAACACCTTTTTTCAAGAAAAAAATTGAATTCATGAAGACTTTCAGGAGCCAATGGTTTTATATGTATGCTTTACTTATACCTGTATATTTTAGATCAAGGCAATATGGCTATAAACATGGATGTAAATATGCGGAGAAATTTTATAAGCTAAGATGAAAATACTATTTGTAGTTACAGGGGTAGGATATGGGGATGCTACTAGAGAGCATGCTAATATCAAAGCGTTTCTTAAGAAGGATCCTAAAACTAAAATTTTAGTGGCTGGTTATGATAATTCCTACAATTATTTCAAGAACAAGTATCCTACACTAAAAATTCAAGGCTATAAGATGACTGGCAAGTCGATGAAGTTCAGCGTATGGTCGTTTGTTTTAAGAAATTACTTGCTGCCTTTCTATTGGTCTTTTGCCACAATTAGATTAAGAAGAAAAGTCAAAAAGTTCAATCCAGATGTAATAATTACAGATTTTGAACCTGCAGGTATAACCTTGGCTAAAGTCTTGAAAAAGAAATGTATAGCTATCTTTGGATATGATCCAATTTTGTTAAGGCAATACAAGAAAAAGAATAAGTTGTCGAAGCTTATGCTAATGCAGACAAAATATCTTGAAGGACTATATGACCAGGCTGATTTTGTGATAATACCCTCGCTGACAGGGACAAAAAGGAAGAGCATTCTTTACCATTATGTTAATCCTGTGGTAAGGAAAAGGCCGGGAGAAATTCCCCCTAAAAATAAATTGATGAAGGATTTGAAACTGAAGAAAGAACCCATATTGGTTATGCTCGGAGGTTCCAACTTTGGGTTAAAGCTTGCCAAAAATATAATTAAGGTTGCTAAAAAAGTTGATGAGGAATTTGTCATCTTTGGTACAAAGTATAATTTGAAAACTCCTAAAAATGTGAAACATGTATCTTTTTCAAGAGATACTTTCAAGTATCTTAAAGTGTGTAAAGGAATGATCACATTGGCTGGGCAGGGTTCATTGTCCGAAGCGGCATTCTATAAAAAACCTATGATGGTAATACCTATAGAGAATCATGTAGAACAGCAGCTTAATGCGTATTCATTAAAAGATTTTACATTTATCGTAAGAAATCCTGATAATCAATTGCTTGAAATAAAACTTAAGGAATTCTTGAAAAAGCTTCCGACGTTGAAGAAGAAATTAGATAAACTTAAGTTTAAACAGAATGGGTCTGATGAGGTGGTGGAGAGCGTGTATAGGCTCTTACGACCTTAAGCCAAAATTTAGGTTCTCTTCTTTTCATGATAGAATCTATAGAGTAAATAATAACGTTCTTTAAACCAATCTTACTTACTGCCCTTAAGTCTGCTTTAAACTCCTTGACTGAAGCGTAAGCCCTTTCTGTCTTAAGGATGCCTGGCCCTATTAATCCAATAGAACCGCTTATCTCTTTATTTTTTTTGAACTCTTTTTTTATGTACCAAAAGTTGTATAGTCTCAAAAATGGTCTTATAAGTGGTCCTGCAACAGATGAATATAGCATTATGTTCTTTTTAATCTTCTTATTAGGTCTGATATACATGCCCCAACGCTTTAATAAGAATTTAGGTAAAGGGAACTCATTCACCAAAACTTCACTTTCTTTACTCAATTGACGTATGGTTTTGATGAGGTATTTAGTGTTTTTTCCTTTTTTAAAAAGGAGCTTTAAGAAATAAATGATGATCCTCAAATTGGTGTAATTAAATGGTGGGATTGGGGGTTCAAGGTCAATTTTCATCTTGCATCCTTTGAACTTGTTCAATAGATCTATATCTTCTTTCTTAGTCAATCCTGAGAACCAGTAGCCTTCTTCTTTGCTTAAGGCGGGCCAGACGTTAACTTCCTTAATGTGGGGTGTAGTCTTTTTAATTTCTTTCTTCCACCAGAGGTATTGCTGTAATGTCCGGCAAGGGATGTAGATGGATATTCTCATAGAAAGCTGTTTTAAAATCGTCTCTAGTCTTTGCCAATCTACTGTCTCTGGGAATTCACACCAGAATATGATTCTTGACAACATATAAGAAAAGAACAAAATAGAGTTCTTAAACCTTATGCTTTAGAAGGAGGATCAGAAAAAAGATCTTCTATAGTATTTTCTAAGTCTTTCCAGTCACAGATGGAGAAAGGCCTGTGGTCTTTGAAAACCATGAACGTAGGGATTGCGCTGAACCCGTACCTTTTCGCAACTGGAAATCCGGGGATCTCATAGTCAACATTGTATTCAGTGAACTTCAAACGGCAATCACTTTCTGCAAGCTCTTGATATTTTGGAGCAACAATGGAACATGCGCCGCACCATGGGGCCCAGAACTTTACGACAACCGGGTAGTCGGCCATTATAACTTCTTGGTCAAAATCGAATGGGAGGAGAGGTTGGATATTGCCGTTGTTCCATCCATCAATACATATATCATTTTCATAGGTACATGCTAGCGGAGCTGTTACCATAAGTGCGCCTAATCCTTTCAATAAATTTCTTCTGCTTATCATCTCATCTTTCACCCTTTTAATATAATCTAAAAAAAGAAAAATTATCTTGGACAGAACGGCCCTTCCATACGCCCCTCTAAACCATTGGGATTACTTTTTCCAGTCTTCAACTCTTCGAGAAAATGTTTGATTTTATCCCTCAGTGTTTCTACTTTAGCTCCTGCAAACCCGTAAGTGGGATACTCCTTGCCTCCGTGGAAGAACCTGAAAGCTGGTATGCCGCTTACCTTGTATGTGTTGCAGATAGCATTAGGATCCTTGAAGTCATCTTGGTCAACATCGTATTTCACGAATTTGACTTGAGGGTTCATTTCTGCAAGCTTCTTGAAATAAGGTGCGATATAGTGGCATGGTCCGCACCAGCTGGCGTAAAAGTCTACGACTACTGGGAATGTTGAGTCAAGGACTTCTTGCTTGAAATCTTTCGGGCCAACGTACGTAAGCAACGGCCTCACATTAATATCATCACTGGTCTGGGGCATGTTCAGATTAGAATCATCCTCTGCTGCAATCTCAGCAAAATTGCCTGGAATTGGCATAGGTGGAACTTGCACTACATCCATCTCTCCCATAGGTTCCAAACTCATCTCTTCACCACCCTCATCACCGCATGCATATAAAGAAACCGCTGCGAGTGTTACGCCTATAACTTTACCACTTCTTCTTAAAATTGTCATTGTAAGATAAAGTAATACATCATCTTACTTATAATGATTTCTAATTCTTTTTATAAGTATTTAAAAATGGTTTATTTCTTTGAGGAAATCTTCTATGCTTTGTTTTAGTCTGGCTTTGTTAGCGTCTGCAAACTTGTATTTGATGTATTCCTTCCCCCTGTAGAAGAAATCAAATGTGGGAACGTAGCGGATATTATATTTTTTACAGATAGATTTGGGATGGTTGCGCTTGTCTGTGTCTGTATTGAATTTGACGAATTTTAATTGAGGGTATTCTTTTGCCAATTGTTCATAATAAGGGGCTATCCTCTTACATGGGCCGCATCGTTGATTGTAAAAATCTACAATTACTGGCTTCTTGGCTTGCAGGACTTCCTTATCAAACGTTGAGAATGTTACATGAGTTAAGTATTTGGATTTGAGGAATTCTAGGTCTGAAGTCTGGCTTAAACTGTGTGTGTTTTTGTGTAATGGGCAGTTGTATTCTTCTACTGGTGGGGTGTACAATAAAGTTTTATCATCACAAGCGCTTGTCACTAAAGATGCGGCTGCTAACGTAAGAATGGAGGATAGTCTTCCCATCAATAGTATCATTATCTTTTGTTGTTTATAACGGTTTTGGAGGGGCATTGTACTTTTGCTAATGTAAAAACTTATAAATCATAAAAGCATTGGCATAAATATGATTCAAGGATTTACAAAAAAACCCTTTATGAATAGATTGAAAGACACTGGGTTTTTAATAAAGAATTCTTTCACCATAATTGGCAAAAATGCTGACATTAAGAAAACAAAAATTCATATGGTGATTTTATCTTTCTTATTAATAACTCTTTTTTTTGGTTCTATTCTAACATTTGTTCTTGGCGAATTTATTATTTGGGGTGTATTGGCTTTATTAATCACATTGTTTATCTTGACTCCATTCAAGTTCTTTTATAATGTAAGGCAAAAAGCAGACCAAAGCTGGATTGTCTATAATACTATAACTGGTAAAGATGTTAGTTATGAAGAATCTCATGATCATACCAAATCGGAAAAAGGGAATTTAAGGATTATTGCGTTTATAGATATACTTATGAAGTATATTGGAAGTCAAAAAAGCACTAAAAAAGGTATTGGTGGGATTTTAATAAATCTTTTTTTAAGTGCCTTAGTTGAAATTTGGGATTTGTTAAGCCATTATATGCTTCCCGGGGTTGTAATAGAACAAAAACCACTAAAGGAGATAGTTCCTGAAATCAAATCATTAAAGAATAACATTCCAGCCACATTAGTAGGAGTGTTTGGTATAGATTTTGTTGGAAATGTTGTAAGTACATTGTTATTTCCGATTTATCTTATCTTTTTAGCTGTTTCGGTAGGGATAGGGTATGTAGTTGCCTTGTCGACTCAGATTACAGTATTGACAATTTTTGGGATTTCTTTCTCATGGGTTCCTGTTTTTATTATGTTTTATCTAATTTGTATTTTTGGAGGATTACTTAAAAAAATTGTTGAATCCATTAAAGTCATTTATTTTACAATCTTTTATACTTCAATAACTCGGCCATTAGATATATCTGAAGATTTAAGGAAGGAACTGACAAGTTATCTTTTAATGCAAAAATCAGCACCGCAACAAGCAAACATTAATTTGTCACCTCAGTCCCCTGAATCCACCCCTTCAGTTCCAAAATCACAACCTGTTCAATCAAATGAAAATATTCAACTTGCAGACAACATTAAGCAATATAGAGAACAAGGATATACTGACAAACAGATAAAACAGTTTTTAGTTTCGAAGAATTACCCTCTAGATGTTATTGATGCTGCATTTAATTTATCTAATAAATAGGAGGTGAAAAAGAATATGTTATTAAAAAAAATCTCATTATTGCTAGTTTTTATTTTAATATTGGTTGTTACTGGTTGTTCAAGTACAACTAGCAAAGATTGTGGAAAAGACTTGTCTTGTTTTGTTTCGGCTGCAGAAAGTTGTTCATTGGCAAAAGTTGAACATAAGATTTTTTCTGATCTTTATGGTCAGATGGTACAAGAAATTGGAGAAAAATATGAACTTGTAAAGTCAGCAGATGGTAAGTGTATATTTAACATTGCTGTAATTAATAGTGATCTAAAATTCCCTGATTCAAAAGTCAAAGAAATGAAAGCTAAAGGTACGACTCAAGAACAAATTGATCAATTATTAAAATTGACAAAATCAAATTCTGCCCCGATAGTTGGTAAGTTTGGTAGCTGTAAGGGAGACACGAGTGTTATTTCAGCGATGTTAAAAAAATGGCAGAAAGGTTCATTTGCAAAATCTGATTGGGATAATTTGAATTGTACTGGTTCTTATTTTAAAGATATTGATCCTAGTTCGCTTCATGGCGTAGGGACAACTCCTGTAAAATAAGAAAGTTAAGCTATTTT
This sequence comes from Candidatus Woesearchaeota archaeon, assembly GCA_964621125.1. Taxonomy (GTDB): domain Archaea; phylum Nanobdellota; class Nanobdellia; order SCGC-AAA011-G17; family GW2011-AR17; genus CAZUKZ01. The sequence continues at coordinate 97 of CAZUKZ010000051.1, read as the reverse complement.
TTTAATTTAATATTTTAAGACTATCTGAATATAATATAAGTAATAGGCTCTGTAGAAATGCTTTATAAATGAATAGCACTTTTAGTTTAAGTACAAG
>CAZUKZ010000050.1:0-6786 GCA_964621125.1 Candidatus Woesearchaeota archaeon | reverse complement strand
TGCCACCAAGCTTCAGCTGGTGGATAGCCGATTTTCTTACAAAGGAAACTTACTTCTTGTGGTTATCTCGTCAAAGAAGCCCCAAAATCTCCCAAGAATTCAAAAAAAGAATATATCAGGGCTGGAAAGGTGGGAGGATTACCTTGGGATATGCAAACATCAGATATTATGGTTGGCTGTTTGCCTTTAGATAAGGTTTGTTTTGGGCAATGTTTTGCTGCACACTTAGCTAACAAGCAAGGTATTAATTTCGCTAAAAGAATTAGAAGAATCTTAGATGAAGATCTTTTGAATCAAGATTATAATAATATGCCTGCGAAACAAAAATGGGTAAGGCATGGTTGGAACAGTGACCCTTCTTGGAATTGGGATATGGCAATCAAAGTAGGTGAAATAACTAGAAAGAACGGGAAGCATATTGTCTATAATACTAAGTTTCATGTTCAACCCACGGATAAGCAAATAGCAAAACTCTTGGAAATTAAAGCAGAAATCCGCCTCTCTTTAAGCGCCATAGATGAACAAGATGTATTAACTAAAAGATTTAAGATATTTGAAAAGTTCAGAACCAAAGGTGGAATTGGGATTATTACATTCATATCATCTAAGTATAAGTATAAAGAATTGAATGAACGACAAGAAGATATTGTAAAATACATAGTAATGCATGATATTCCGGCGGGAGAAATGCCATTCAGAGTTAGCTTAAAATATGGGACTGGGAAATTAATTGAGGATGGATTTTTTAAGGTTCCGGAGTGCAATGCTGTATGGTTTGGCAGATTGTATCCTAAGAAATTGCCACTACCTGTATTAGCTTCTACTGCCCCTTGTTATGCTGGACTGAAAACAAATAAGTTATCAAAAGTTACACCTAAATACATAAAAAAGATTACAGTTGATCCTATACCTACTTACTCCAGCTTATGTAAAGGCAAGAATTTAATTCCAGATGCTGTAGGTAAAGCACCAGTATACGTAACAAAATCATAACGCTTTTCTTATACCTTTCATGGCTGTATCGATTTGATGTCTGGCGATGATCAAGGGCGGAGCAAAACGTACTATTTTGTCATGTGTATCTTTGGCTAAGATACCTTCTTCCATCAGCCTTAGGCAAGCATTATGTGCTACTTTATCCTTATACTCTACTGCTATAAGAAGGCCTTTACCACGTACATCTATAATATCATCTCTTCCATGACAAAATTCTTTTAGCCTTCCAAGGAAATAAGCACCTTGTTCCTGAGCATTTTCAGGTAAGCCTTCTTCAACTAGGACTTCTAGTGCTGCTTTTGAAACAGCGCAAGCGAAAGGGTTTCCTCCATACGTACTGCCGTGACTACCTGCTGTGAAAACATCCATATTCCTCTTTGATGTCAATACTGCCGATACCGGAAGTATTCCAGCGCTCAAAGCCTTTCCTAAAATTAAAATATCTGGATGGACATCATAGTGCTCATAACAGAACATTTTACCAGTCCTTCCAAGTCCGGTCTGAATCTCATCCAAACACATAAGGACATCATTTTTAGAACAGATCTTTCTTACTTCCCTAAGATAGTTATCGTTTGGTATGATAACACCTGCTTCTCCTTGTATAGGTTCTAACAATACCCCTACAGTGTTAGGCGTTATGGCATCCTTTAATGCGCCAACATCATTGAAAGGAACTTTTACAAATCCAGGAGTTGCAGGCCCAAACCCTCCGTAAGTTTCCGGTTCACTAGAGAAACCGATTATTGTAGTGGTCCTTCCGTGAAAGTTGTTCTCTGCGACGATTATTTCTGCCTTTCCATCGGATACAGCCTTACGCATATACCCCCAGCGCCTCATGAGTTTAATTGCTGTCTCTACTCCCTCAGCTCCGGAGTTCATTGGTAAAGCTCTTTCCATATTAGGATTCGTCTTTTTTACTAATTCTACTAAAGTTTTTGAAAATGGACCTAATTTATCTGTATGAAACGCTCTGCTAGTAAGTGTTAACTTATCTAGTTGTTCATGTGCTGCCTTTAAAATTTTATGATGGCAGTGCCCTTGATTAAGGGCAGAATATCCACTAAGCATGTCTATGTACCTATTATTGTTAGTATCTTCAACATAAACCCCTTTGCCCCTTGTCAAAACGACTGGTAGGGATTCATAATTTCCTGCGCCGAAATCTTCGTTCATTCTCAGATGTTTAGTAAATTGATCCATTATTATCACTGTGGATAATGATTGGCTTGGGATTTTTAAGGATTTTGTAGTTAGAAGCTATTGTTTTATAAAACACTTACAGAAGACTTATAAATGAGGGCTTAAACCTTTGGAGTGATATGGATCCATCATTTTTTACAGAAGTTTGGGGGTATATTTCTGAGGGGTTGCCGTATGCTGAAGGAGTATTAGCTGCTATCGGTACTGGGACCTTGGGATATGGTGGGTACAAAAGCTATAAGGGGCGAAAAAATCCAGATTTTAATATAGCGAAAATTAACTTATGTGGTGTATTTTCTAATTCTGCTGATTCTAAACCATGGCAACCAAGTAAAATAACTCCTAAGGGAGTAGAAACATTAGTAGAACAGGCATTAAACATAAAGCACGGTTTCCCTTTCTTAAAGAAGCCTAAAGTAGAAGGAATGATTTTCTACATCAATTCCCCAGGAGGGGAAGTCATGGCGGGGGAATTGATATCTCATTATATTAAAGGATTAAAGGTTCCAACAGTAGCAGTATTAGGAACCTGCGCGGCTTCAGCCGGATATATGGCTGCCTCAGCCTGCGATAAAATAGTTGCACATAGAGCCAGTCTTGTAGGTAACATCGGAGCAATCATGCAGGGCTTAGATTTATCTAACGTGCTTGATCTGTTAGGGATAAAAATAAACACTTTAAAAAGTGGTAAATACAAAGATATTGTTAGCAAATTCAGACCGATGACTTCTGAAGAAGAAGGTATATTGCAAAAGAAAGTGGATCTGTTAGGCCAATACTTCTTAGATTTTGTTGCTGATGGAAGAAAATTTACGATTGACCAGCGTTTTGAAGCTGCCAATGCAGCAATTTATTTAGGGGTTGAAGGCATGGATCTAAATCTGGTTGATGTGTTGGGACAGGAGGATGAAGCTGTTGAGCTTTTAGAAGAGTTAGGCGGGTTCAAAAGTCAAGGTGTGAAATTATTTAGTCCATACGAACCAACTTTTTTCCAAAAAATATTTAGTATGGAACATTTGAGTTATGGCATAGGTCAAGGTATAGCTCAAAGTATTATATCACGAGCAGAAAAAAATAGTGATATCAATCTTGGCATTTGATTAATTCTTTTTAGAAACACCTGTTTTAATTGCAGCTTTTGCTACAGCTTTGCTTACAGCAGGAACAACTCTTGGATCCAATGGTTTTGGGATAATACACTCTTGGGATAAAGGGTTTGTTGCATTGAAAAAATCATTTGGGTAAGCATTCTTCAAGAATTCTAGGACATCATCAGGAATAGATTCTTTGGCTAGAGAAGCTAATGCTTTTGAAGCGGCAAGTTTCATCTTTTCGTTGATTACAGATGCGTGTACGTTTAATGCTCCCCTGAAAATTCCAGGGAAACCTAAAACATTATTCATTTGATTGGGGAAGTCACTCCTTCCAGTAGCCGTGATGTAAGCGCCTGCTTCCTTTGCATCGTCTGGAAGTATCTCTGGGGTAGGATTGGCTAACGCAAAAACTATGGGTTTTTCTGCCATTGAAGAAACCATGTCTTTTGTAACCAAATTGCCTTTAGAGATTCCTATGAAGACATCAGCACCGTTCATTACTTCTTTAAGTGTTCTAGAATCTGTATCAACAGCAAACTTTCGCTTATAAGCATTTAAATCCTTTCTTCCAGAATGTACCACACCCTTGCTATCACACATGATGATGTTATTGACTCCAGCTTTTTGATAGATTTTGGCGCAAGCTATCCCAGCCGCACCCGCCCCATTGAATACTACCTTGATGTTTGTTATATCTTTCTTTACTAATTCCAAAGCATTATACAAACCAGCCAATGAGATTATTGCTGTACCGTGCTGGTCATCATGAAATACTGGGATGTCAGCTTTATCTTTCAATTTTCTCTCTATTTCAAAGCATGCTGGGGCTGTAAGGTCTTCTAAATTAACACCTCCGAAGGAGGGTTGTACTCGTAACACTGTTTCTACAACCTTATTGATATCTGTCTTCCCTTCATTATCCCTTATATCTTGCAAACAAATAGGGAATGCATCAATTCCAGCAAACTTTTTGAAAAGAACACACTTGCCTTCCATTACAGGCAACCCTGCTTCTGGGCCTATGTCCCCTAAACCTAAAACTGCTGAACCATCACTTATTACAGCAACCATGTTACCTTTAGATGTGTATTCCCATACTTTTTTAGGATTATCTTTTATCTCAATACATGGAAAGGCTACGCCTGGAGTGTATGCTAAAGAAAGGTCTTTTTGGTTGTCACAAGGTTTTGTGTTAGCTATAGAAATTTTACCTTGAGGTTTTTGGCTATGATAATCTAAGGAATCTTGTTTCATTTTTTTAACTGTCGAATTTTGTTAATAGCTTCAATTAGAACATCACATTCTTCTTCAGTGTTATATAGGTATAATGAGGCTCTTGCGCAACCGTTTGAATTTCTTGCGTTGAACCATGAATGGGCGCAGTGTACACCTGAACGTATCATGAGGTTATGTGCCGAATCAAGGATTATAGCTATTTCGTGAGGATCCATACCTTTTATGTTGAAACTTACTATTCCTGATCTTAGCTTTGGATCTTTAGGACCTATGATCTCGATATCCTCATGTCTTGATAGTTCATCACTTATATGCTTATTCAATGATAATTCGTGTTTAGCTATGTTCCTTAAGCCGATTTTGTTAAGGTAATTCACTGCTGAACCAAAGCCTAAAATTCCTGCGTAATTTTGTAACCCTGCCTCAAACCTATCGGGAACATCTTCCAATACAAACTTATCATACCAAGTTTCTTTGACAGTCTCTCCACCCACTATGAATGGTTTTAGTGCATTAAGATGTTTGATTTTTCCATAAAGCATTCCAATGCCTGACGGTCCAAGCATCTTGTGGCCTGAACAAGCCAAGAAGTCAACATTTAAAGATTTTACATCTATCTCTTTATGCGGGGCTGACTGCGCTGCATCGAGCATAACTAGTGCGCCATTCTTGTGGGCTAATTTAATTACTTTTTTGGCTGGAATTGTTGTGCCATCAACGTTGGATGTATGTACCATTGAAACTAATTTGATATCTCCTGCTCCAATTCTGTCTTCATATTCTCTAAGGTCGAAAGTGTTATCTTCTGTTGAAGGCAGTGTTTCATGGATTATTTTTTTGTGGCTTAACCATGGCACTAAGTTAGAATTATGTTCCTTGTCTGTCGTAAGGACTTTGTCTCCTTTCTTTAAATCTAAAGAGTTTGCTATAAGGTTTAAGGCCTCAGATGTGTTCTTGGTGAAGATTATCTCTTCTTTCTTTTTTGCATTGAAGAATTTTTGGATAGACTTTCGGGCTGAAGTGACTTTCTCTGTAACTTCGTTGCCTAGCTTATGTACACTTCTTCCGGCACATGCTGGATAATTTTGGTAATAATCGTTTATTGCTGAGATGACTTGCTTTGGTCTTAAGGTCATACAGGCTGAGTCCATATAGATTATATCCTTCTTGTTTATTCTTCTTTGGAATATTGGAAAATCTTCTCTTATCTTTTTAACATTCAATGCCATATTATAACTCCTTCTTTACAGCTTTTTCCAGTTCTTTATAAGATTTTGGGCCGACAAGCACTTGATCATTGATGAAAAATGTCGGTGTACCGTAGATACCTGCCTTTATTGCCTCTTTATACTCTTTTTGGATTATGTTTTTGTATTTCCTTGAGTCTAAGCAAAGGTTGAATTTTGATGTATTGAGACCTATGTCTTTAGCGAACTTTTTTAAGCTTTTGATATCTGTGGAGTCCTGGTTTGCGAAAAGTAAGTCTGAGTATGTCCAAAATTTGTTTTGTTCATTAGCACATCTTGCCGCTTCAGCCGCAATATGAGATCCATCATGAAGATCTTTTACTGGAAAATCCCTGAAGATCAACCTGATCTTTCCGTCGTATTCTTTCAATAATTTTTTAACCCATGGAACGGCCTGCTTAGTGTAATGGCACTGAAAACATCCTGCTTCTATTATCGTAATTTTAGCATTGGCAGGACCCACGGAGGGATCTGTCTTCGATATCGTTAATTTCTGTATCTTGTCTGGTGATTGTTGTTGATCTGCTATTGTACAGGTGGGTGCTTCTTCCTTGAAAGGATCTACTAGGAGGCATACTGCTGATGAGTCTTCTCCATTACAGTTGCCGTAGGCTATGACATTGTATGTGCTGAAACCTGAATAAGCCATGCTTGCAAAAAATAAAATTACAAATATCCAAGAGAATACTTCAAAGTGACGGTGGACAACTCTTGCCGATTTCGGGCTTCTTATCATTAATCTTCCTGTAATTTGGCTTTTAAGTCTGGTGTCCAATCCTGACTCGCATTTCCTTAATGTGATTCTCCTAAAAACACAATCGAATGCTTCTTTGGCTACGGGGCGGTAGCTGGCACTGAAGATTGCTAGGATGCCAAAAACCACCATGGCTATTATACATATCATGGACTTAATTGAATAAATCTTAATATATAAGGTTTTGGTAGGGTTGAAAGTCTGTATTGGGTCATGACATATGTCACTAGTTAGAACAAGTTGGCGAATTTGTGGT
>CAZUKZ010000049.1:0-7152 GCA_964621125.1 Candidatus Woesearchaeota archaeon | reverse complement strand
GATATATTCTGATAAGGTATTTCCTGACTTAAAGAAATTCTTGGTTTCAACTTTCCCTAAGGCTGACCTAGATGTAAGGCAGCTGAGAGAGTTTGGTGCGGATAAGCAGATTGGTATAGTTATTGAGATAACTGATGTCAAGGACGTGGAGTTAAAAACGGCTTTAGAGAAGTATACTAAACTTAAACTGACAAGCGCCATTTATTCTGTTGAAGAAGTGGGATCAAGCTTGGGTGATGCATTCTATAGACAGATGCTTAGGGCTATAATTTTAGCATTTGTATTTATGGCAATAGTTGTACTTATAACATTTAGGGTATTCATACCTTCCATTGCTGTAGTGTTTGCTGCATTTTCAGATATCGTAATAACTGTTGCGATAATTAATCTAATAGGGATAAAGCTATCGACTGCAGGTATTGCAGCTTTGCTTATGCTGATAGGTTATTCTATTGATACAGATGTATTGTTGACTACGAAGATAATCAAAAGGAAATCAGAGGGTGTGGTCATGGATCGGTTGATCAGTGGTATGAAGACTGGGTTAACCATGACTGTCACAACATTCTGTGCCTTGGTTGTAGGATACTTCGTTTCAACTAACTTTGTTCTACAACAGATGTTCCTAATAATATTAATTGGATTGGTTGTGGACGTAATATCAACATATTGCATGAATGCAGGCCTGTTGGTCTGGTATGCTAAGAGGAAACAATGATAAAAAAAATACCTATAAGGGTTTGGATACTTCTCATAGTTCTAATACTTGCCTTGCTAGCAATTAATCCTTCACCATGGGTTGAAGGCGTGCAGATAAAGACTATCAAATCAGGAAGCATTGCTGCTGACAATGGGTTGGCGGTTGGACAGATTATCAAGACGATAAATGGAGTCTCTATAGAATCTAGAAAAGACTTCAATAAAGAGTTTGCCAAGCTCAAGGTAGATCCTAAGAAAATCATAGTAGAAACAGACGGTGGGAAATCTTATACTTATAATGTTACATCTGAGATAGGGTTTAGCCTAGATTCTAACCTTACTGTAAGTTCATCTGAATATTTTTCTCCTTTAGAAAAAGGTATGAAGATAAAGAAAGTAAATAATCTTAAGATAAATAATCTTTCACATTTTAAGGAGCAGGCAAAGCTCCTTTTACCAAAGAACACAGTTAAAATAAAAACCAATAAAATTCAAGCAGCATTCTTGATCAGAGGACAACCTGAAATTACTGTTGGAGAAGCGGCAAAGAGCAATATCCAGAAAGGGTTAGATTTATCTGGCGGTACAAGGGTTTTACTTAAGCCCATTGCCAAAGTTAATCAGACCATATCTGACAAGGACATATCTGATTTAATTAAAGTTATCAGCAACAGGATGAATGTCTATGGATTAAGTGACTTGAAAGTAAGGAGTGCAAAGGATAGGGAGGGCCAGAAATATGTGCTTATAGAGATTGCGGGTGCGACAAGAGAAGAAGTAAGGTCATTGATAGCTAAACAAGGTGTTTTCGAGGCGAAAATTGGGAATGCAACTGTTTTCGAAGGCGGTAAAAGGGATGTGCCTTTTGTCTGTAGGGATGACGGGAGTTGTAGCGGGATAAGGAGCTGTGCACAGTCTGGGCCTAATCAATGGAGTTGTAAGTTTGAGTTTGTCATACACTTGAGTCCCAGTGCCGCAAAGAAACATGCTGTTGTTACTAATAAACTTGATATTGTGAGTTCTAAATCGGGGAAGGACATACTGAGTGAGAATATTGACTTCTATCTTGATGGGAAGAGGGTAGATAGCTTACAGATATCATCGGATCTGAAAGGTTCAGAGACTACTTCAATAGCTATATCTGGTCCAGGAGTGGGGCCTACAAAGTCTGCTGCAGCGCAAACGGCTTTGTCGAACATGGATAATATGCAGACTATACTTATAACTGGATCTTTGCCATTTAATATAGAGGTAGTCAAGCTGGATTCTATATCTCCAGTCTTAGGTAAGAGCTTTATCAAGAATGCAATTCTTGTGGGAATTATGGCACTACTTGCGGTAGCCATAGTGATATTTATCAGGTATCGAAATTTTAAGATACTTTTGCCTATGATTTTTACGACCTTGAGTGAAGTGTTTATAATTTTGGGATTTGCAGCAATCATACAGTGGAGGTTAGATATTGCGGCGATAGCCGGAATATTGGCTGCCATAGGTACTGGGGTGGATGACCAGATTGTTATAATAGATGAAGCTGTAACTGGGGAGAGTAGGTATTCAAACTGGAAGCAAAAGATAAAGAGGGCTTTCTTCATAATCATGGTGGCTTACGCTACTACAGTTGCAGCTATGCTGCCATTATGGAATGCTGGGGCTGGGTTGGTACGAGGTTTTGCCCTTACTACAATAGCAGGAGTAACTATTGGAGTATTTTTAACTAGGCCAGCTTTTGCAGCAATCGTTGAACGTTTTTTCAAATAAGTTCACGTAACCTTTTTATATTAGTTTGCCCATTTAAATAGTAGAGGTGATAATGTGGCTATACAAGATACTTTACTTATTCTTCAGGTTGTAACGTTAGCTATGGTTCTCGCTTTAGCATACGGTCTGAGGAGAATTTTGATTATAGAGAGAATGATTCTAAGGGTAGAACAGACTTTGCTTAATGTTGAGAAAAAGATGGCTAAGAAGATAATCCCTAAGAAATCTATGAAAAAGAAAGTAGTAAAGAAAAAAACAAAAAAAAGAAAGAAGTAACTATTCTTCTTTGTAGTCTATAATGCTGAAAATGTTATAGCCTTGAAGCTTTTCTCTTCCGGATAGAAAACTAAGTTCTATAAGAAAACCTAATCCAATTACGTTCCCACCTAACTTCTCTACAATTTTTGTTACGGCTTTTGCAGTACCTGCAGTAGCTAATAAGTCATCTACGATAAGCACATTATCTCCTGGTTTTATAGCATCTTTATGTATCTCTAATTTATCTGTCCCATACTCAAGTTCATATTCCTGGCTTTCGACTTCCGCAGGAAGTTTACCTGGTTTCCTTACAGGTACAAAACCAACACCTAATTCACAGGCCAAAGGGGTACCAAAAATGAAACCTCTTGATTCTGGTCCTACAATGATATCAATATGTTTATCTCTATACTGTTCTGCAAAAAGCTTTATTGCGTGCCTTAGTGCTTCAGGGTCCCTGAGCAAGGTAGTTATGTCTCGAAACATTATACCTTCCTTTGGAAAGTTGGGTACGGTTCTTATTTTTTCTTTGAGTTCCATAGATTATCACCTTTTGAGAATTAGTAAGAGAGTGTATAAATAGTTTTTTAAGATTCAGTATATAATTGGCCTTATCTCATGTAACCTTCTGACAGTCATATCTATCTTGCTTTGGCTATTGGAGTGGAGCGTGAAAAGGGTCTGTCCTTTCTTAACTTTATAACCATTATGGACATATAAGTATAATCCTGCAGTTTTGTCTTGCGGAGCTCCAGTGAGTCTAGCAACCAAAGAAATGCCTTTGTTACTTATGGATTTGATTACGCCATCTTTCTCAGCCTTCACATCATGTTTAAATTTAGCTTTAGGTGTAGTAAGGCTTTTTTTCCCACCCTGAGCCACGATAATCTCTCTAAATTTCTCGAAAGCCTTACCTGAATTCAATGATTCCAAAACTTTCTCTTTTGCTCTTTTAACACCAGCAATCTTAAGTATTTCTGTCGCTAGATAGACAGCTTTCTCTTTAAGGTCTTGTGGCCCACCATTTTTTAAGACAGCTATTACATCATTGCATTCTAATGTGGGGCCTATGCCATTACCTATAGGTTGAGAACCATCTGTGTAGACGGCTTTGACTTTCATATTTAACATAGATCCAAGTTTCATGAATTGTCTGCCTAACTCTTTGGCGATGTTTTTACTTTCTATTTTAGCACTTGGGCCGTAAGGGATGTCTATGAGAACATGTGTTGAGCCAACAGCTTTTTTCTTTGCTAAAATACTTGCAAGCAACATGCCACGAGGGTCAATACGTAAAGGATGCCTGACTTTGATTAACTTATCATCTGCTCCAGCAAGGTTCATAGCTCCACCCCAAACCATACATCCGTTAGTCTGCTTGATGACTTTGAGTATTTTTGATTTAGACATTGTAACAGGAGCAATGACCTCTACGGTATCTGCTGTTCCGGAAGGTGAAGTTATCGCCCTAGAACTTGTCTTTGGCATAATGAATCCTAAGGATGCTATTATTGGGATGACTAGCATTGTTGTACGGTTTCCACCTACTCCTCCTATACAATGTTTATCTATAACAACCTTATCTTTGAATTTTAGTGTGTCTCCAGAGTTGACAATTGCCTTGGTTAGGTGTTCTGTCTCTTTCATATTCAAGCCTTGAGTATAACATGCTGAAACAAAGTATGTAGTCTCAATCTCAGAGAATCTATTCTTAACTATATCATCAACTAATTCATCAATTTCTTCCTTGGAGAAAGCCTTGCCATCAAGCTTATTCTTTATATAACTTATAGATTTAGGTTTTTCTACAAGCTTTACATTTACTCTTACACCTTCTTCAACACCAATATCAGAAAGAAGCTCTTCGAATAATCCAATCTCTCCCGGTTCTATTCCTTTGCTTGAAATATCGACGACCGCAATTATGGATTTTTTCTTTCTTAACCTACTTATCTTAACCCTATCTGAAGCCTTGAGGCTAAGTCGGGCAGCGTCAGCTTCATTAAGTATAGCTACTAGTAGCCCTCCTGTGGATAGATTTACGTCTTTAACTTTTAATTGCATTTTTCCAAATTAGCATCTGAATAAAGAAGATGAATATAGATAATATAAATGGGCCTAAAATAAGGCCAGATATGCCAAATACGCTGATCCCTCCAATAACTCCTAGTAATGCAGTGATAGGATGCATTTTACCTTTTCTACTAATGAGCTTAGGCTTGATTATATAATCTAGGATTAATGAAAGGATTATTGCTCCGTATAATAAGATGCCTATGCCTAAGAAAGTGTTACCTATGTAAATATAATATATACCTAAAGGTACCCAAACTGTGGCTGGGCCAAGGAAAGGAAGGATAGCAACAATAGCAGTTATGAGACCTAAGATGGCTGAGGATGGAACACCTAAAAGCCAGAAACCTATAGCTGCAAAAAGACCTTGGACTAATGCTACTGCTATTGAACCATAGATTACTCCGTCTATAGTCTGCTTGAACTTGTTCGCAATCTTATCTTTTGAGGCTTCGCTTATAGGTAATGATTTTTTGATTGTTTTCACTACTGTTTTGCTTTCCCTGAATGCAAAGAATAAGATGAAAATAAGGATGAAGAAGGCCAACACTTTTTGTGGGATAGATAGTACTAGTGTAGATGTTGAAGCTAATATATAATTGACGCCTTTCTCTAATGTTGGAACTATATACCCGCTTAGGCTACCACCAGTGTATTGTGTAAAAAGATTTGTTACTTGTGTAAGGTCTATCTTGTTGTAGATACTGATAGATTGCTTGATGATGATGTTAAGTAATAGTATTATAGGGGTGAGAAAAACTGCCAGCAGACCTACAGTCATTATACTTGCCGCAACATTGTTGTTCTTAACTACTTTTAATAGATGTTTGTATAATGGAAAAAATGCATATGCTATTAATAGGCTCATGACTATTGCGCCGAAAAATGGCTTGACCATAAGATATGAGAGATATGCAAGTATTATAAAAAATGCAATAAAAAAGTATTTGGAATATTCTTTCGGATCTACCTTGACCATAGGTTACACCTCTATTGTTATTAATTTTGGTAATCAAGTTTATAAAAGTATCGTTGGGTAGTTTGTAGAGGTAGTGTTAAAAGATGTCCTTACCTCTACAGTCTAGAAATTGTTAAAAAGGGTTAACGTCTTTACCTTAAAAAATGGAAAAGACTATTGTTGGGTTAGTTGAAAAGGTGGGAATTAAAGGGGAAAATATAGATGCTAGGATTGATACTGGTGCAAAATACAGTTCTATAACAGTGGACCTAGCGAAAAGGTTTGAGTTAGGTCCCGTGATAAGGACAGTTATAATAAGGTCATCTAACGGCAAGGAGATAAGGCCAGTAGTCAAGTTTGATGTGGAGATAAAAGGGAAAGTATTAAATGCTGAGTTCAACATTACAGATAGGTCGCATATGAGGTTTCCGATCTTAGTTGGAAGGAACATTTTGACGCAAGGATTCTTGATAGATCCGGGGGAAGAAGAATGAGATTGGCTGTCGTAAGTCTTGGAGGGTATAGTAGTAAATTGATAGCTGAGAAAGCAAGAGCTTACTTTTCTGTAGTAGATGAGATTAACTTAAAGAACGTTGATGTAAGGGTGTTTACTGGAGCGAAGGAAGCATTTTATGAGGACAGGCCTTTACCGGATTATGATTGCATTTTTGTGAGAGGGTCTTTTAGGTATGAGTTGCTGCAGAGGACGTTAAGTGAAGTAAAATTTGATGATGCTTATCTTCCATTGAGACCAGAGGCATTTATCAATTGCCATAACAAGCTATTGACATTACTGGCTTTGCAGAAATACAACTTACCTGTGCCTACAACATATTTCGCTTCTACTGCAGATTATGCTAAGAAGATTTTGGGGGAAGTGAATTACCCAATTATCTTGAAAATCCCTCATGGGACACAAGGGAAAGGTGTCATGTTTGCTGATTCTTTGCCTTCAGCTAAATCTATGCTTGATGCTTTAGAAGTTTTTGGGCAGCCTTATCTTATACAAGAGTATATTGAAACTGGGGCTACGGATGTTAGGGCAATTGTTGTAGGGGATAAGGTTGTGGGGTGTATGAGGAGGAAGGCTGCAAGCAATGAGTTGAGGGCTAACATTCAAATGGGTGGGGTGGGGGAACCTTATCAATAAGACTATGACACAGAACACGTGGCAATAAAGGCGGCAAAAGCTATAGGGGCAGAGATTTGTGGAGTGGATTTGTTGGAGGGGACTAGGCCTGTTATAATAGAAGTAAACTCTTCTCCAGGGCTAAAAGGAATAATAGCTGCTACCAATAAGGATATAGCGGATACAATCGCAAAATACTTATATGAGAAGACTTTGAAATTTAAGGAATTAAAACAGAAGAAAACTTATGGGAAAGTCTTAGATGATCTCAGTG
>CAZUKZ010000048.1:0-7256 GCA_964621125.1 Candidatus Woesearchaeota archaeon | reverse complement strand
ACCTTTTCTACTATCAAGGCTGCCTTTGGGTTTACAGACTCTAACAATATTGGTAGTATATTCTATACTTCTATGCAGACAGTTCCGATATTCTTGCCTAATGTTCTGAATAATGAGAAAAGGCCTTGTTTGATACCTTTGGGCATAGACCAGGATGCTCATTTTCGTTTAAGTCGTGATGTTGTCCAGAAGCTAGGACACAAGAAGCCTGCTTTGATTCATGCGAAGTTCATGCCACCTTTGACTGGGGTAGATGGTAAGATGGCAAGTACTACAGCTGAAACCGCAATACTTACTACAGATAATCCCAAGGTAGTCAAGAAGAAAATAAACAAGTACGCTTTTTCTGGAGGCCAGTCAACAGTTGAGGAACACCGGAAGTTGGGTGGTAATCCAGACATTGATGTATCATTCCAATGGCTGAAGTATTTTGAAAAAAGTGATGAGAAACTCGAGCAAATCTATAAGGATTATAGAGATGGAAAGATCTTGAGCGGGGAGTTAAAAGCAATTCTGATAGACAAGATTAACGCTTTCTTGGCTGAGCACCAAAAGAGAAGAGAGAAGGCTGAGAAACAGTTAGATAAGTTTATTCTTAAAGCGTAAAGCTTATTAATCCTTAGAATTCATTGTTCTTTTGCGGGGACGTAGTATAACCTGGCTAGAATGGCTGGCTCCAGATAATGGAGCTCTGAGCTTAAAGCTGTGAAGATTTTAAGCCATTAAGGAGAAACCAGCAGATGGGGGTTCGAATCCCTCCGTCCCCAGTTTTTTACTCAAAATAGACAATGAAGTTATTTCAAATCCATTTTTAGTGATCAGCAAAAAACTTTTTTATCATCGACATGGCTGGTGTACCATACACTTGGCCAGAACTTAAAAGACTGTGAACCGTGAATCCTTTCGCACCAGCAGGAACAGCATGTTTATTGAAGGCGGCTAGTCCCGCCCGATAATAATTTTCAATACGAAAAGTGGAATTATTACTACGATGACTATTCTCATTACTTACCACAAATTCAGCATTAAACCAAGGGACACCATATTTAGTTGAAAGCTTATTGGCCTGAGTAGCAGACTCTTTTATATCCATTACAACTCTGTCAACATCATCTCTATTGTGGTCATAGCAACCAGTAAAGCCAAAAATGTCGGCACCTTTCAATGAAATCCCATCATAGTTACTCCATCTTTGAAACCCTCCCATCTTATACATAATCTTCCCTGTATAAATCTTCCTAATCTTAGGAACAACACTCGCATAAAAAGCATTAGTTCGCTGCTGAGCTTCTTTAATGTCATATCCATTTGATTCAAAAAGCATTTCTATCTGGTTGACAGGCACCAAATACTCAACATTATACTCCTCGGCGATCTGAGCTATCTCAAGTGCTATAATTTCGAGTCGTTTTTCAAGATCATTGGAAATATTAAGTCTAGCCATACCTCCATTTTCCAATTCAAAATAGTCGGGAAAAAGAATCACAGCTAACCCTTGCTTTTTAGCTAGCATTATATTGTACACCAACGCTCTTTTCGATTCATCTTGATTAAGTAACCTGGCGTTTTTAAAATCTTGATACCAAAATTCAAACTCCCCTTTCTTAAACCAATAATTAGCATGCACAAATTGAGTATTTACTCCTAAGTACTTGAGGGTGTCAGAAAAATACAACACCTCTACTAAGTTGGGTAAAGTGCCGTATGTTTGAGTTGCTTTTATAAACTTTGGATAATTTCTTTTTGCCCCTAGTGACTTATTCATTTGTTTCAATTCTTTCCAACTTGGCAATTTTTCATCAATAACCAGAAGTGTTTTATCCATAGGCTTAATCTTTTCTGCTAGCCACTGCTTACGAGTTTCAGGATCACTGGGTGGGGGCCCAACAGTGTCCTCAAGAAAGCTACGGGGCCCAGAATATAAGAAGAAAATTAGTACTGCCGATAGCACCACCACCACCAAAAGCAAACCTAGGAACATAAAAATAACTTTCCCTTTGCTTTTTGAGCTAACGACTGTTCTCATAATTATTATAAATATTTTTAGATTATAAATCTTTCGAAATAGTATCCAAGTACCATGTACTTTTCATATAGATATAAAAATAATGATACTATATAAGTTTTTATTAATTTAAAATATATCCTCTAACACAACTAAATTTATATCCTTCCACAGACTTATACTACTAAAATGAAATCAATTATTCATTACATAAAGAAATTAAATGCAAACTTTCATTTAAAGCATATTTGTCCACATTGTACGTTACATAAAAGAAAAACAAGAGATCTTAAACATCACGGAAAATGTTATTGGAATCAGAATTGGAAGAGAAAAAATTTTGATTCTATTCCCTTTTGGATGGGTTTTGTTAATTTCTTTAGGCTGTATGTGTTAAGGAAACCCATAAGAATTTGTATTAAAAATAAGATTTATGAAGGGGCTGAGGTATGAAAAAAAGTTTAATACATTAAATCCAATAATGTTAAAGAGGCTAAAAATTAGTAAGGGGACAGTTTCAATTTTCAATACATTTATAAATTATCAATAGTTTATCTGGTTTATAATGCAAGAAAAAACTAAATTGAAATTAATGTTTTGGTTCACAATAGTTTATCTGGCTATATTCACCACATTAGCAATTATCAATAAGAATTATGAGTTTCTTTATTACCAATTTATTTTATCTGCAATAATTTTTGTCATTATTCTCTACCACAAAAAACTTCATTTAACAACACACGTTTTATTGGGTTTGACAATGTTGGGCGCCATGCATATCTTTGGTGGCAACATAAATATTTTAGGCACTCGCCTTTATGACCTTTGGTTAATTCCACCAAATATTCTGAAATATGATAATCTTGTTCATTTTTTTGGGATGTTTGTTACCACATTTGTTGTCTATAGTTTTGTTCATCCTTATCTTGATAAAAAAATCAATCATAATACTGTATTACTTTCCTTAATTCTTGTTTCAATTACAATGGGTATTGGAGCATTTAATGAAATTCTTGAATTAGGTGCAGTTGTATTTCTTGGAGCCGCAGAACGAGTCGGAGATTATATTAACAACGCACTAGATTTAGTATTTAATTTGTGCGGCTCAATAATTGCATGTCTCTTTATTATTAGACACCACAGGAGGAAACAATCATGAAATATGGTTTAGGGTATACTTTAATTACAAGAACCACTGGGTTTTTAGCAAGAACAATCTTACATTATCGAAAAACGGAATTAAATTACATCACCAATTTATTGGATAAAAAAAGGAATATTAGAATCCTTGACTATGGATGTAATACTGCATATGTCCTAAATATTATAAACAATAAATATCCAGAAAAAAAATTAGATTTATGTGGAGCAGATATTAATGAATATGCACTAAAACATGCAAGAAAGAAATACAAAGATTTTACATTTTTCAACATTAATGATGATTTTTTCAACAAAGAAAAATTTGATGTGATTATTGTTTCCCACGTCCTTGAACATGTTCATGACAGAAACAAATTTATTGCAAATCTTAAAAAAATAATGAAAAAAAGTGGGACATTGATTATAGCTATTCCTCAAGAACGAATTAGAGGTGATTGTACACTTATTCAGTTATTATATAATTTCGCTAGACTTAGATTTGAAAATCCACATGTAGTAAAAATGGAATATCAAGATTTGAATAAATTATTGGCTGATAATGGATTAAAAATCAAACAACACAAGTATACACACTTCTTCTATCCATTCAAGACCAATAAACGAAGAATGGATTCATGGAGTCTAGTCACAGAAATAATATATTCTCCAACAACAACTAAACTTAGATCCTAACCCTTACTCATACTACTAAAATAAGGTCAAAATATACTCATATTATCTACCCTTGTATCTCAATGCCGCCAAAAACAGTAAAGGAATCCCTTCTTCCTAACTTGAACATCTTCTCTTTTTCTATACAAACTAAAGAAAAGTTTAAAAAAAATAAAGTTTCTAGGATGGCTATGGGAAAATGGGACTATACAGCCAAAGATAATATTAATTCTATTGTCGAATTCTATTCTAAAAAAGGCTGGGGAAAAACAAGAAGAACAGTAATGAAAAAAGTTAGGAAGTTACAGGAAAAATACTTCCCATTACTATTGGCTGATGGTTTTAGAGAAAAGGAGGCTATTGAAGATCTGAATGAATTATTTGCGTATATAATAAGAACTGTAGCAGATTGTAAAAGCCAAGATGACTTGGAAGCAAGGGTGAAAGAAGGATCAAACAAGAATGAAACATTGATTTCACCAAGTGACGCTATAGAGTACCTTCCTGCGATAATTGAAGTTATGCCTTTCGACCTTGATATGAAAAGCTGGATGCATGCAGTTAGCAAAGCTGATGGTGATTATGAGAGAATTAAAGAGGCGTTAAGGTATAGCAGCCTATGGGCGGAAGAGGTAGGGAAAAGAGAGCGGAATAAAATAATGCACCGGCTTATTACAACAGAAGAATCTTGGGCAGCTCACTCTCTTGCTATATACTCAGTAAAAATACTTAAAACTTTTGCATCAAATCAGATGATGATAAGGAAGATATTCAGGACTATAATGCATAAAAATGAAATTTTGCCGTTGCTATCCGAATTACCTATTGAAAGGATACCTTCAGAATTTCAAGAGGAAGTCCGAAGATGGGTAGAGGTTGAAGAACCAACAATGCAAACGGATAACATTATCCCTGTAAGGCATGTCGATCATTACACAGGAGGATGCCCTCACTTAGAAGGATGCCATTATATAACGGTCATGGACATGAGAAGCTGGGAATATGGTAATGCAACAATTCTTTATGTTGAAAACGAACCAGTAGCATCAGTAAAGATGGAAAGGGACAGATCCGTCATTGGATTGAGAACAGTAATAGACTCTCAGGGAAGGTTACCTTTGGTATTGGACGGGGTCTACACAACAACAGATGAGATAACAGCTGCGGCAGAACAAGCATTCTACAAACAAGGTAAATGGGCGAGATTGGATATTGATAGATTACCTCTCTTCCCAATTAGGTTCGCGGGAGGGGAGTATGATGTCAATAATACCAAACAGTGTGCTTATGACCTCCTATACACAAGAGATATGTTAGATCGTGGAGAAAAGCCAGATTCTGATGAAGAAGATTTTTACTAAGAATGGCCTGGACTTTACGAGTCAACCTTTTGGCCTTTTGCTGGGCTTGTTCAGGTGTTCTTCCTTACTCTAATCTATTCATTTCGTTTTTCTCTTAATTTTTGCAAGGATATTTACAAGGCTTCCCCCAATTTCCTCTCAAGGATGCTGATTAAACAATTGGGAGTATCAATTTCTCTCAACTTAGGTCTTATCTGAAGATAATAGTTCTGTGCTACTTGTCTTAGTTTATGGGGTTGGTCAGGGACTAAGGCATCAAGGCCATGCTTAGATACTTCACCAATCATAATTTCTGTAAGATGATATGGGTTATCTCGACAATAATCATAAACTCCATCCTTATCGTATAGCCATTCAAAGACTGATTTGGTTAATCCAAAAATATCGTTTACAAAATTTTGCTCTTTCAAAAACTCTGCAGTCGCAAAGACAAAGGCAGCAACAGCAATATCTTCTTTAACTGCCTGTGCCCTATCCATGCACCGTACTTCAATTGTAGGGGCCATATTGTGTTGTCGTATAGCTCTTGTTCCTGCACTAGTGTAAGATGAACCAAAATGGATTATTTTGCCATAGTGGGATTTTCTTAATCGCTTACTTCCTAAGGGAAATTCTTTATCAGGGGAGTTGTTTGCTAGTCCTATAAATATGGGAAGAAAAGGAACGAGTTTGAAAAACTGTGACTCTTGCTCTGAATAATGGTGGCCTGTATGGACATGGGAGGCAGCAACTACGCTTGGCTGGCTGATGGGGTATTGGCATATGCAGTTAGGATCTTGGAAAAAAGCTTCATGAAAAATACTAAGACTTTGTTTTGTGGCAACATATTTCAAGGCTTCATACATTTCACTCATTTGAGCAAACAAATTAGATATTGTTGCTTGAGGGGATGAACACAGTTCTACTAAAGACATATCACGATAAACCTTGGCAGAGTTATGGCCGTTTTTTAGGCCTAACTGTTTATACACTGAACTGATAACAGAACACAGGGCTTCACTTGAGGCCTGGCCTTGATCATTAAATAAGCAATACTCTAATTCAACGCCTACTGAATGGCCTCCATTGATTTCAGTGTAATATACCATAGTTTATTGTGCTGAAATGCCCAATTTATAAATTTTGCGCGAAATGACCACCAAAAAATAACAATAACATTTAAAAAGGCTTCATAATTCACACTCTAAAAGATGCATTCAGACGAGAATCTCCAAGCTATTGTAGATGGGCAGGAAGAAAGAGTCTATCAGACTCGTAGGTCAATAAGGAATTTTTGTTCTATAGTGACTACTGCAATAATTAACGGTAGTAAGACATTGGGGAACCTTTTTGCTAGGTATGGTAGGATGGACCCTTGTATCCATAGGGAATTCTCTAACCCTCGAGTTGTAGACGTAAATGCCTTGGGTTACGGGTTGCAAAGGCTGCCTGAAGATATATCTCGGGCAAGGTCAGTATACATTCAGAGCAGGTCAGAGGATTTGAGGGGTGTTGATGGGATAAGAACGCTCCAATGTAAGGCTCGAAGAAGGACAATGTACGAAGCAAGAGAAGGCCACCTCACATTTATAGCAAGGGAAGGTGAGACGGATATATTTGATATTGTTACATGTATGATCATGTACGCTAATGAAGCGGAAAAAATGAAAAGGATTCTTAGGGAAGATATAATCCTTGAGGACGTAGAAAGGCTGTCCAATACTCCTGAATCAGAAGAGAAGAACAAGGTTATGAAAGATTTGGCAAACACTTTGGGTGTAAGTTACTGTGAACTTAAGAAAACAGATCAGTACTTAGGCCATTCGCTTTTCAGAATAATTTCTAACGTAATGACAAACAACCCAGCTAACATCCAATTGAAATTTGACAGTAGATTCTCAACAGACGAGTCCCCTATAAAGGCTAAAAGGTGGAGAGAGAATATACAAAGTTATCTTAAAGATAATGATAGGCCTTTGATACTTATCTCAAGCAACACACATAGTGTGGTTAACTGTCTCACTGGCTTTGCTAGGGAGCATGAAGAGAGGATTTTAGACCAAGCAAGAAAAGATGGCTTAGCAGATAAGTTAAGA
>CAZUKZ010000047.1:3420-7635 GCA_964621125.1 Candidatus Woesearchaeota archaeon | reverse complement strand
ACCACAAATTCGCCAACTTGTTCTAACTAGTGACATATGTCATGACCCAATACATGGATTATCATTTTACATAAATTTCTTAAAGAATTTTTCTAATTTATGTAGACTAAACCCTATTTTACCCTGTAGTGCATTAATTACAAGAATATCATTCTTATCAAATATCTTAAACATAAACAACAGAAATAAATAAAAAATAGATATAATGACAAAAATACCTAATAAGATAATTAAATTAATATCAAAAAATGACTTGATGAGTAGTCCTACGACCCCAGCCAAAAAAGCTACTAAAGGAATTTTGACAAACCTTGTTTTGAATGGAAATATTTTAGTAATCCTATAAGTTTGTACAGCCATTACGATCCCTAAAAAAGAGTATGAACAACTAGTAGCTATTGCCGCACCAATAAGTCCGTACTTAGGTATAAGGAAAAAGTTTAAAGCTACATTGAGACTCCCACTGATGAATGTGTTTATGAACATAAGTCTAGTTTTCTTGTATACTAAAAGTAATTGCACAGAGTTGTGCATACTATAAGCAATAAAATACCCGCATGCTAATAGTACAAGAGCACTATATCCTGACAAATAGCTATCTCCAAATAACACTTGGATAATTGATTTTCCAAAGAATAATAGGGCTATAAATATCAGCGAATTAAAAAGTAGTATCCATTTTGTAGTTGACTGATAAACTGAGCGAAAAGTTTTTTTATCATTTTTAATATGTATAGATGTAATTACAGGAATAAAGAGAGCCATAAGGCCAAAAGGAAACATATAAAGAAGATTTGCAGTAGGCAAGGCAACATTATAAATACCAACAGTTGTAACATCTTTGAAATAACCAAGCATGAATGTATCTGTCCATAAATAGACAAATGTCATGAACCCACTTAAAAGGAGAGGCCAAGAATAGTTAAAGACTTCTCTAAAGCGGCCGTAAGTTTTCCATCTAATTCTATAGCCCTTTAAAACCTTAAGAAGGAAGTATAATGCCGCAAAAAAAGCCACAATAGTAGCTCCTGCATAAGCGTACGCAGCACCCATAACCCCTGCTCCTAAAGCTACCAAGACAATAGTCCCTGCTAGTTTTAAAAATGTTTCAAGAAAGCTCCTTGAAATAACATCATATTCTGCCTTTTCAAAAGCATTTGTAACACTTAAAAAGCTTAATCCTAATACTCCAAAAGGAATAGCAACAGTAAATACTCTAAGAATGTTTGTTAGCCCTGTATTGTGAAACACGTGTGTTGATATATCTCCAGCAAATACAAACCCTAATACTGCAAATAAGACACTCACGATCAATTGAAAAGTAATAGCAGATGTAATAATGCCAATTAATCTATGTTTTTCCCCTGTGCTTTTATAATAGGAAACAAACTTCAGTAATCCAGTCTGCATGCCGAAACTAGATATTAAACTAATAAAACCAAAGAAAGCAATACCTAAAGAGATTAGTCCATAATCTTCAGTTCCAATCCTTGCAATTATAATACGATAGATATATGTTAGAAGTTTAGATATTATCATTCCAAAAAAGACTAATCCAGCGCCCCTTGCTAGGGTTTTTAGGGAATTGTCTCCTTCAACCATCATTTATTAAGCCAATTCTCGCTTTTAAATGTTTTATGTATGAGTTTCAAAGAGGTCTTAGTACTAACTCTTAGAAGAAGTTGTTTTCACAAACCTTTTATACTATTCCTCAATTTTTGAGTTTACATCTTAAGGTAAATATACAATGAAAGTCTGTTACATTCCAAGTTATGAGCCAAATTATTCTAGAATTAAGATCATAAGGGATGGTATGGAAAAAAATGGAATTGAAGTGGTAGAATGTAGCTCAAGAATTAAACCTGTTTTATTCAGATATATTGACTTATTTTTCAAGTTTCTAAGGAATAAGTCTGATTGTGACATAATATTTGTGGGTTTTTTTGGTCAACCTTTAGTACCTTTTGTACGTTTATTTACAAGAAAGAAAATAGTGTTGGATGCATTTATGTCATCTTATAACACAATGGTTTATGATAAAAAAACTGTCAAGCCAAATACACTTAAAAGCAAGTTTTTATTTTATCTAGACAAATATGCCTGTAAAAAATCAGACCTGGTTTTTCTAGATACCAACCAGCACATAAAATACTTCTGTAAGACTTTTAATCTAAAACAAAAATTATTTCGTAAGCTTCTTGTTGGAGCCGATAATGAAATCTATTATCCAAGGGATGTTCCTGCTGATAAAAAATTCACAGCAGTTTTTCCAGGAAGATTCATTCCTTTGCAAGGAGTTTCATATATAATAGAAGCCGCTGAGTATCTACAAAAGGAGGACATAGACTTACGAGTCATTGGTGATGGGCAGATGAAAGACGAGATGGTAGAACTCGCAAAAAAATTAAAATTATCAAATATCAAATTTATTGATTTTATGTCTGAAAAAGACTTGCCTAATTGGTTAGCTAAATCCCACATTGGTTTAGGAATATTCGGCAATACAGAGAAGACAAATCTAGTAATACCCAATAAGGCCTATCAGTTTTTAGCTATAGGTTTGCCTCTAATAACTGCAGATACACCAGCAATAAGAGAATTGCTCCAGGACAGAAAGGATGTATTATTATGTCCTTCAGCCAACCCTAAAGCTTTGGCTGAAGCAATTATTGAACTTAAAAATAATTCTAAATTAAGAGAGAAAATAGCAAAAGAGGGATTGAAACTTTTTAAAGAGAAATGCACTCCTCAAGTAATAGGGATAGAAGTTAAGAAACACTTAAACAATCTTATTGGATGAAATCAATTACTTTTTCTATGTTTGAAAACACTTATGGACATCTTAATAAATTGTCCAAAACTAAACAACCAAGCATAACCTGCAGAGACAGCCAAAAACCAATACATTTGGTTTGTAAAAGCAGCAATTAACATTACTATTGTTACAAAAGGATCAACATAAAAGAAATTCCTTATAAATTTCCGTTTTCCCTTTTCTGATTCAACAACGTCATTGGCAAAGGTAAATGTTCTCATAAATATTTGATAAGTTAAGCTCCCTAAGATATAGCCTGAAAAAGCCAGAAATCCAAAAATAAGGGCTTTATGATCTTGTGTCTGATTATAAACGCCCATCATTATACCAAAAAAGAGTATTGCTTTAGCATATTCATCACTATTATGGTCCAACCAATATCCAAAATTACTGCCAATCCCTTTAATTCTGGCCAATGATCCGTCAACATAGTCGAACAGGAAGCGTACTAAAAGAAGTAAACCTGCTATAACTAAGTAAAAATAAGTTCCAAGATAAAAAAAATAGGCATTAAGAAAAACTAATATGAATATTGAAAGTGTTACTTCATTCGGGGATACAGATGTATATTTTGCAAGAAACCTAGCAATAGGCATAGACATTCTACGAAATAGCTGCTTAAAAAATGGCCCTCTTAAGTCAGCTTCTTTTACCATTATATCACTTTTCTTTAGTATCGCCATTTTGTACCTTTTTAGATTTTTTATGAGTTTATAAACTTTTCACATTTTCTGTCTGAGACCAGCTCTACATAAAACTTTTAAATGTAACAGGACAATAAGTTTCATATGAAATCTTATCTTGTAACTGGAGGAGCAGGGTTCATTGGGTCTAATTTCATTAAATTTTTGTTAAAAGGAACAAATGATGTAAGTGTAGTTTGCCTAGATAAATTAACATACGCTGGTAACCTTAAGAACATCTCAACAGAGTTAAAAGATTCAAGATTAAGTTTTATCAAGGGGGACATAGGAGATGAAGATTTAGTAAGAAAAATTTTCAAGGACCATCGTCCTCAATATGTTGTTAACTTTGCAGCTGAATCACACGTAGATCGAAGCATAGACAATCCTAGAATATTTCTTGAAACAAATATTCTAGGCACCCAGAACTTGTTAGAGTGTGCAAGAAGGGCTTGGTGTGATGATAATGGGGGGTTTAGAGGAGGTGTCAGGTTCTTACAAGTTTCAACCGATGAAGTTTATGGATCATTAGGCTCTACTGGGAAATTTACCGAAGAAACACCTATTGATCCACACAGTCCTTATTCTGCTTCTAAGGCAAGTGCTGATCTCATGATCCAGGCTTATTTTGACACTTATAACTTTCCTGCAATTATTACCAGATGTTCAAATAATTACGGGCCTTATCAGTTTCCTGAAAAATTAATTCCTTTAATG
>CAZUKZ010000047.1:0-3410 GCA_964621125.1 Candidatus Woesearchaeota archaeon | reverse complement strand
AACAGGCATAATCCCGATAGTCATGCCAATATTGACAAAAATTTGAAAAAGGAAAATAGAAACAAATCCTATTGCGATGAGTTCACCAAATTTACTCTTCGCCGAAAGTGTAATATTAATTCCTTTAATGATAAATAATATCTTGCATGGAAAAGATCTTCCTGTTTATGGGGATGGTACAAATGTAAGGGATTGGATATTTGTAGATGATCATTGTAATGGGATTAATCTCGTTTTAGACAAAGGGGAATTGGGTGAAGTGTACAACATAGGAGGGGCATGTGAGATAAAGAATATAGATATTGTTAAAACATTAATAGATCAGACAAGAGCGATTATGATGCAGGATCCGCAAAGGCAACAAGCATTGCACGTGCCCATAGGAAAAGTTAGTTATGACCTTATAACTTTTGTCGAGGATAGGCCTGGGCACGATTTTAGGTATGCTATTGATTTTAAAAAATTATATAGGACTGCAGATTACCAACCCAGCCTAGGATTCCAAGAAGGTATAAGAAAAACTATTGAGTGGTATTTAGATAATCTTGAGTGGTTTGATGAAGTCACCAGTGGCGAGTATACTAAATACTATGAAAAAATGTATGGGGGCAAGTAACTTACTTCTTATTTTCTTCCCTCACTATCTTTGTTGCTCTAAAAAGGCTTTCAATTGTACCTGCATCTGTCCAATAACCATCAACAAACATAGCTTGCATTTGACAATTGTCGATGTACCTATTATTTACATCAGTAATTTCTAGTTCTCCTCTATCTGAACGTTTCAATGTCCTTATAATATCAAACACTTTATTGTCATAAATGTATAGGCCAGTAACAGCATAGTTGCTTTGAGGGTTTTGAGGCTTTTCAACAATCTTCTTTACAGTCATTTTATCATCAAGTGTAGCAACGCCAAACCTTTTT
Organism: Candidatus Woesearchaeota archaeon; assembly: GCA_964621125.1. Taxonomy (GTDB): domain Archaea; phylum Nanobdellota; class Nanobdellia; order SCGC-AAA011-G17; family GW2011-AR17; genus CAZUKZ01. The sequence continues at coordinate 2,486 of CAZUKZ010000047.1, read as the reverse complement.
GCGTCATTAACTTCTTTCAGGAAAATTACTGCTCCTTGTCCTTTATATGAAGAGATATCAAATCTATCTTGGAATATGTTATCCCCTAGGACTACACATACTGGCTCTCCGTCTGCAAAATCTTCACACAATCCTAATGCTTCCGCAATCCCACCAGCTCCTTCTTGGATAGTATAATTAAATCTAGCGCCAAATTCTTGTCCAGAACCAAGAAGTTCTAAGAAATGGCCAGCATGTCCTCGGCCAGAAAGAATCATAATGTCCTTAATACCCATATCAATTAAAGTATTGATAGGATAATAAATCATTGGCTTATCATATACTGGTAGAAGATGTTTATTTGTGACTTTTGTGAGGGGCATAAGTCTTGAACCTGAACCCCCGGCTAATACAATTCCTTTCATTTTTTAACCTCCAAATAGTGCTTTAACGCTTCCTGCCATGGTCTTAATGGTAGCAGTTTGTGATTATTAAGTATACTATACGTGGGACGTTTCGCCTCTCTTGGAAATTCTTCAGAAGTACATGGCTTCACAGTACATTTGAGGTTACTAAGTTTTACAATTTCCTTAGCAAAATCAAACCAAGAGCAGGTTCCAGAATTAGTTATATGGTAAATTCCTGGTGAATAACCTAACAATCCAATAATGGCTTCTGATAGGTCAAGAGTATAAGTTGGACTCCCAGTTTGGTCTTTGACTACCTTAACCATATTTTGTTTGCTACATAACTCAAGCATAACATCAATAAAATTTTTTCCATTCTCTCCAAAGAGCCAAGAAGTACGAACAATCTGATAACGATTTAATTTTTTAATGATTATATCCTCTCCCTGAGATTTAGTTAGTCCATAATAATTCAGGGGTTTTTTAGAATCATTTTCATCATATCCTTGTTTAGTGCCACCAAAAACGTAATCTGAACTTATCTGGATTAAAGCACAACCTAACTTCAAACAAAGATTGGCGAGATTATTAATACCTAAAACATTAATTTTTTTACATTTCTCCTTTTCTTTCTCAGCAAGATCAACATTTGTATAAGCTGCGCAGTTTATTATTACATCAGGTGTTATGGGTCTTATTTTTTCTAAAGATTCTTGGTTTGTTATATCTATCTCAGGAATATCAAAGGAAAATACTTTGTGTTCTGTCTGTTGTAACTTTTTTACTAAATCCTCCCCAAGCATACCATTAGATCCAATTACTGCAATTTTCATATCTTCACTTTCCTACCCAATCTTAAATTCTGAGTCTATATCATTTTCATGCCTTATTTCATCAACCTTATCTTTTTTCCCCTCTCCTGCATATAGTTTATCTGGAAGATTTATACAAAGGCTGCCCGACTCACTGATTGACTTATACCCATGAACTACGCCTGGAGGAACAATTACACTGACTTTATTGCTTTCTCCCACTACAAATTTCATCCGTTCTCCATGTGTTGTAGAATCCTTTCTATTATCCCACAGGTAAAATTCAAAATCTCCGTATCCTATGAAGACAAAGTAATCTGTTTGGTTGATATGTTCATGAGGCCCTCGCACAACGTCCTTTTCTGTATGTGATAAATAACACATTTCAGTTTTAAATTTATTTATATCAGAACGATATACTTCCATTAACCAACCTCGATCATCCTTGTATTTTGAAAGGTTTTTTATTATAACGCCATTAATCATTTACAATTAAAACTATAATGGAAGATTTATAAAACTTATCTATTGAAGATACTCTATCAAAGGACTGCTCTTACAAAAGTTATTTAAATGGACTTAGACAAAACAAGATAAAGATGAAGTACTTGAAATTCTTTATAAAACTTCTGATAGGATTAAGCTTATTAGGGTACATAATATATCTAGTTGGACTAGATTCCTTAGTTACTGAGTTTTCAAAATTAAGTTTAGGGACAATTATTATTAGTTTGATAATTATGTTGGTGGTTGTGGCCTTTGGAATTCTTAATCCTTTTATATTAATAAGGGCAATAGGTTACAAGATTAGGTTGAGTCGACTTTCGGCTTATAGTCTTCTAAGTTGGGCCTATGGACTATTTGTCCCTGGAAAAGTTGGAGAATTTGCACTAATATACTACCTTGACAAAGAAGGATTAAGTATGGGCAAAGCGATTGTTGTAACGCTTATAGATAGATTTATTACTTTCTTAGTACTTTTTATGGGTGCGGTGATTGGAACATATACCTTTTTAGGTCCAATGCTTGCATTTGAAATCTCATTATTTTTTATAGGGTCAGTATTAATATTTGGGAGTCTGTTTGTTAGCAACAGGGGAAGAAGATTTCTACGTAAATTAATTCCTCAAAAATATGAGGAAAAATTCAAAGGATTTTCAAAAACGTTATTTTTTCTTGCAAAAAAACAAAGAACCTTGCTTTGCATAAATTTTATAGTGACCACAAGCAAATGGATGCTGACAACACTAGTTGTCCAGATTATTCTCAATTCACTAGGGGTTTCACC
>CAZUKZ010000046.1:0-7999 GCA_964621125.1 Candidatus Woesearchaeota archaeon | reverse complement strand
GGGTATTGACCCAAAAGATCCAAGCGCCTTATACTTCATGATACAGACATATTCAAAACAGGACCCCGAACTTTTGGCAGAAAAAATAAGATACGAGGATGATTTGGGTATAACCTTGATAAAAGATGAGAATGATACAGGGATTGATGTGCAGCTCATTGATACATCTAGGATAGATTATGATAAGATAGACCCACGTATAAGGATACAGCATGCTAGAAACTCGAACCATCCTATTATTCTCAACATAGATTACGCATTCGGGAAGCAGGGAACGGAGATTATGAGAGAGCTTTGCCAAGCTTTTGGAAAAAGAATTGAAAGCATATCAATCACAGGTAAGGCTGGTATTGTCTGTGGAAACAAGTATGATATAATGATTCCTTCATACCTAATCCCTCAGTTGGGGGACGGTGTGCACGAGTTTCCCGGAAAGAGAAACAATTTAAGTCCGGAAGTTGTAGAAAAACTCGTAACTCGGGAACTAGTACATAGTGGCAAACCTATGCTTACGGTTCCAGGAACAGCTATACAGAACGAGTTACTGCTTCTATATTATATGTCTAAGTACGGTATCCTTGGATTAGAGATGGAAGGCGTGCCTTACTTGGGTTCAATAGAGAAAGAGTACATGTCCGGCACATTAAGGGATGATTTAGAGATAAACGTGGGTTATTGGGGTAGTGACAATCCACTAAGTGTCACAGAGACTCTTGCAGAGAATCATATGGATCGTGGTTTTATACCAACTTATGCAATTATCATAGGTATTCTAAACAATGCTTTAAATAACGGTATTAAATAAGATTTATAATAAACTTGCCGCCATTTAAAAAACCTCTAAGAAAATCTTATAAATCTGTGATTAAACCATATTTAACATGGGGGATAATAAGAAGAGTCTGCACGGATGTCCAGATTGGATGAATCCCAAATACAATCCTTGTGCTAAAGTAGATCCTAAAACTGGGCGGTTTCAAGTATTGGACTTCTCTAGCCTTAGACCACCTTGGATGGATTATGCTGGAACGATTGCTTCTTCTTCCCATCAAAGATATCGACCCAAGGTTATACCTAACCCTGATTGGAGGGTGATAGATGGTTTCCATAGATTAGAGGAGGTATCTTTAGATTGCATGGCACATAGCATTGATTTCATACCTAATGATAAGTATTTGGCTTTTTGTGACGAATCAAACACTATAAGGATGATGGAGGTGGATGTCAAGAGAGGAGAATTCAAAGGAATGAAAACCACAAAAACTCTACCTTTTACAGATGTATTAAATGGTGTGGATGTAAGCTTCAGCCCTTGCGGAAATAATGTTGCTATGGTCTCAGAAAAGTGTATAGAATTTTTGAAGATAGATTGGTTGAGAATGACTCTTGACTCTTCATTCAAGTACGATAATACTTTAGCAGTCACTTGTGATTTCAGTCCTGACGGAAAGCATCTGGCTGTTGGCCAAATGAATGGACTTGTCCGTGTTGTTGAGATTGATTGGAGATCTAAACAGGTAAAAGAAACACCTATCCACGATCACTTTTTGGAATGTTATCCGGGTGTAAGTTTCAGTCCGGATGGGGTGTATCTCGCAATACGGAGGGATGATATTATAGTTGTGTCTGAGGTGGATTATGGGAAAGGTTGTTTTTGGGAGACTCCTCTTTTCATACAGGAGATGGAATCAGTATTTGACTATAGGGTAGCATTCACCCCTTGTGGGAACTACATTGGTACGCATAGCGATAATCAATTCGTTCTCGATGCGATAAACTGGTTCGATGAATACATAGAGGATTCTGGGTTTGAGATCTCGCACAATTATGAAGTCATGGACATTGCTTTCAGCAACGATGGTTCAAAACTTGTCACTGTAACAAGCGACCAAACGTTAACTATGTACCATCTAGTTTGGAAGTAACATATACCTAAGTACAATTATTCTTATATAGCTAAAGTTAAATAATGTGGTTTATGGTAAGATTTGCGCATATGGCTGACTGTCACGTTGGAGGATGGTCAGACCCTAAAATGAAAGAGCTGAGCATGAGGGCTTTTACTAAAGCTATAGCAGGATGTATCCTGGAAAATGTTGATTTTGTTCTTCTTGCTGGAGACCTGTTCAACACAGCTATACCTCAGATTGACATGATTCGGGATGTTGCGGGAAGTTTAAGAAAATTGAAAGATGCCAAAATCCCAGCATACATTATTGCCGGATTTTTCTCCATCCGGAAAGACAATGCTTGATGTTTTGGAGAAGGCTGGGCTGTGTGAGAACGTGACAAAATTGGAAGGGGACAATTTGTCGTTCACTGTTGATCCTAAGACTGGTATAAAAATAACGGGGATGCTGGGGAAAAAGGGAGGGTTAGAAAAATCAGACTACGAAACATTGAATAAAGGATTGTTAGAACAAGAACAAGGGTTCAAGATATTCATGTTCCATACGGCTTTGGAGGAATTCAAGCCAGAATCTATGAAAAACATGGAAGCTCAATCTGCTGCTACATTACCCAAAAACTTTAACTATTACGCTGGTGGTCATGTGCATTACATATTTGATACAATGCATCACGGAGGATTATTGACTTTTCCTGGAGCACTTTTTCCAAATAACTTCAAGGAAATAGAAGAATTCAAGCATGGTGGGTTCTACATAGTTGATGAACAATTGAATTTTAGTTACGTTCCAGTAAAGCTGAAAGATGTGGAAAGCTGGAAGTTCAGTGCAGATGACAAAACCCCTGAACAATTATCTCTAGAGATAGAAGAAAGGATCAAAGGAACAGACACTAAAGACAAAATTGTGACGATGAGGGTAGCTGGAACACTCTCCACAGGAAAACCATCTGATATAAAGTTCAAGGAACTTTTCTTAAGGCTGGATGATGCTTATTTTGTCATGAAAAATACTAGTAAGTTGAAAGCTAAGGTCTTTGAAGAGCTTAAGATAGAGGAAGGTAGCGTTGAGGAGATTGAACAGAAACTTTTGAAGGAGCATTCCGCTCAAGCAACCTTGACAGAAGAGACCGCAGTTGAAAATCAGGAAAAGCTGACAGAACAGTTGATGCAAGTATTGGATAAGGAGAAGGCAGAAGGGGAAAAGAACGCTGATTTTGAGAAGAGGATAGTTTCAGAGGCGGCAAAGGTACTTAATTTGAGGTTGTAGATGAGAATAGAAAAGATAAGATTGGAAAACATAAGGAGCTATGTGCAGGGAGAGATAATCTTTCCAGAAGGAAGTGTATTGCTTTCGGGTAACATTGGCTGTGGAAAATCTACTATTCTCCTAGCAATGGAGTTTGCGCTTTTCGGGTTGAAGAGGGGCTCGGGCACAGCCTTGTTGAGGAACGGGTCAGATAAGGGTAATGTTGAGCTGGACTTTTCATTGGAAAACAAGAAAGTTAAGATATTCAGGAGCTTGAAAAGGACATCTAATGGTGTGACTCAGGATGCTGGGTATACTGTAATCAATGGGGAGAGGAAAGAGGGTACAGCCTTGGAACTGAAACAGAGGATAATTGAGATTTTGAACTACCCTAAAGAATTATTGACAAAAGATAACATAATCTATAGGTACACAGTCTATACTCCTCAAGAGCATATGAAAGAGATTCTTTTAGGAGATAAAGATTCCAGGCTTGATACATTGAGGAAGGTATTCGGGATTGACAAGTACAAGAGGATAAGGGAAAACACCAAAGCTGTACTGATAAAGGTAAAAGAAAGAAGAAAGGAGCTTGCTGGGATGATATCTGACCTCCATTCCAAGAAAGAGGAGGCAGTCCTTAAGGAAGAAAAAATTGCTATAACAAGAAAAGAGCTTGAAAGACTTATGCCTGAAATTGAAACGCTCATGAAAAGAATTGAGGATAAAAATAAAGATACTAAAGTAGTTGAAGAATCTATAGATGCCCTTCGCAAATATAAACAGGAATTGCAGATGAAAGAACTCAATCTTAACCATAAACTCCAGGAAAAGAAACAGGTCATGCTTAATATAGAAAAACTAGAAGAAGAGATGCTTAAGTTGAAAGAGGAAAACCTAGATTTCAATGTAGAGGAAATAGCGATAAAACTTAAGGCAGAAGAGAAAGCGCTTTCAGAAGAGAAGAATAAGTTAAGTGAAATTACAGCTAAGGTTCACGAGACAAGGACAAAGAAAGTTGCTTCAGAAACCTTGAAAAATAAGATTATTGAACTCAATAATTGTCCTACATGTTACCAGGAAGTTTCAGAGGGATACAAATTCAAAATTAAGGATAGGGAGGATTCCAATATTAACAATTTCAATCTTAAGCTAGACAACTTGACAAACGCTGAAAGAGTGTTACAGGAAAAGATAATTAATATCCAATCCAGAATAGAAGTACTACAACAAGAGATACAAAAAGTAGAGCTTATAAAACTGAAAAAGGCTAATCTTGAAGAAAAGTCAAAGCAGAAAGAAGAGCTAACACAGAAACAAGAGACAATTAAGTCAGAAATTGGAGCAATTAACCTATCTAGGAGCGAACTTTTCACTAAAATTCAACCTTTAGAGAATATAGAAGAAACTTACAGTATTCTTAGGCAGGCAATAGACAAATTAAATGAAGAGCATAAGGTTCTAGAGATAAAGAAAGCAACATTGGAGACTGAGATAAGAAACATTTCTGATAATATTAATTCATTGAAGGAAGAGATAATGAGGAGGGAGGAAAGTGGAAAAGAGTTAGCAAAGTTGAACAGCCTCCAGTCATGGTTGAATGAACAGTTCATCAAACTTATGGCAACCATGGAGAAGAATATCATGTTGAAAGTACACACAGATTTCAATTCTTTGTTTGAGAAATGGTTCAGTACTCTGATAGACAGTGAATTGCTTAATATGAAACTTGATGAAGAGTTCGGTCCATCGATAGAACAGAATGGTTATGACATAGACTACACTCATTTGTCTGGCGGAGAAAAGACTGCAGCGGCACTGGCTTATAGGCTTGCTTTGAACCAAGTGATAAACCAGATGATGGTATCCATAAAGACAAACGACCTTCTTATCTTAGATGAGCCTACAGATGGTTTTAGCGCAGAACAGTTAGATAAGATGAACGATGTGCTTGAGGACCTTGACATATCGCAGGTTATTATTGTAAGCCATGAACCAAAGATAGAAAGCTTTGTCGATAGTGTGTTAAAATTCTCAAAGACAGAACATTCGAGCAAGATTGTCAACACTTAGATATTGATGTAGACTTCACAAGTGAAGGTTGGCATAATCCAGTAGTGTTACCCATCTTTGCGTAAGGGATAACCTCTACTGAACTGACAGTTCCGACACTTTTTGTCAGGACTCCATCAAACTCGTTGATAGCACCAGATTTAAGGATTTTCTTAAGGTTAAGCTGATCCTCTCCTTTTTGCCCTTTTACTTCAACTAGGAAGCTTATCATATCAAGTTCGCCTTTGTTTTCTAGGACAATAGTAATTTTCTCATTGTCTTGGCAAACACTCTTTAGGTTAAGGTTTACTTTGGATATGCAATTCATGTCAGATATGGATTGTACACCTGACTCTGCCACATCAGAAGTCAGCTTAGTCCCCCATTTAAATGTTAAGATTACAGCTACAACAACTATGATTAGGATAATCAACCCTAGAGCCCTTTTGCTATCTCCTCTTTTTAACATGTTAGAATTAATGGACTCATTCTATATAAAGTTGATTGAATAGAAAACCCTGGCAAGAAACTCCTTTGACAGAGTTTCCTGCTGGGGAAAAAGAGGTGATAAGATTTGAGAATAATAACTCATATATAAAACTTTCGTATCTGTTGTAATTTTCTAGTAGTTACATAATCTCTTAAATAAGCTAATAATTACAGGAATTAGCCAAAATGACAGAAATAATCAAACTTAAGAGCCTAAAAAAAGCCCAGATTGTTCGTAAAATCAAAGAAGGGGCTGTAATTATCTATCCTACGGACACAGTGTACGGTATTGGCTGTGACGCAACAAATTCGATAGCAGTTAAACGCTTAAGAATAGTTAAAAATAGGGATAATAAGCCAATGTCGGTCATTGCCCCTTCCAAGCAATGGATCTATTCAAACTTTAGTATACCTGCAAAAGGCTATATACAACGTCTTCCGGGACCATTCACATATCTACTGAAAGCAACAAAGCCTAATTTAGTGTGTAAGGAAGTTGTTGAGGGAAATGTCGTAGGTGTAAGAATTCCGGACCATCCTTTAGTCCCGGTAATACAGCGGGCTAAGACGCCTTTTGTGACGACTAGTGCCAACATATCTGGAGAACCAGTCATAACTAGGGTTGAAGACCTCCCTAAAGAGATTTCAGAGAACGTCGACTTGATAATCGATGGTGGAAAGTTGGGTTCTCAGGCTTCAACCATAATAGATCTTACTGGACCAATGCCTAGGATTATTTTTAGGTGATTTCTTAGTTAGGTATAATAAATTAAAAAAATCTATAAAAACTCATTCCAGCCCCACCCTTCTTCTAACTTCTTCCATCCCTTTTTTCACAACCTCGGGACCGTATGTTGCAGCAAGCCCAGCACATAAGCTACCAACCATGATTGCTCCTATTACAAGTTCTCCTAATCCCTCTTCCAATTCACTAATTGTCCGGTCAAATTTAGAGAAGGAACGCTTAAGCTTCCCTCTTTTCCTTTCCATAATTGCTGTTGTATATATGGCAATAAAATCCCTTTTCCTTTCAGTGACTCTTGCCCATCCCAAATAATCTACTTTCATTTTCTAAATGCCTCCTTGTAATCCGATAAGCTCCATTAACCCTTCCTGGTTGTTCTCCTTTAATTCTTCCCTAAAGTTTCTCCACCTGTTCCACTCCCCTTGCGTTGATTCATGCGCTTCACAGAATGCTTCTTTTATTCTCTCATCAACTTTCATGAACCACTGAGCTTTCTTGTAATCTTCTTTTCTTCCATCAAAGATATATCCTGAAGAACTAATCTCCAAACCATTTTCAAGAATTAGCTCTATGCAATCAAACTTTCTAGGATTTCCCGAATAGTTAAGATCCAAAGCAACATTTTTCCCCTCTTCGCTATCTCTTGTCAACAGCTTTGTATTCTCCACTTTCAGTGATGTTTCGCTAGGGATCACAAGCCCTTTGATAATATAAGGGATTAATAATGGGGCAAACAACACAGCCAACCCTCCATCCCCGCTATGGTCACTTTTGTGTCCCTGAATCATGTAATAAGGCAAGAGGATGGGCCAGCCGAATGCAAAAAGGCTTCCTTGTCCTAGCTCCTTCCAATCCCTATGCTTGAACTCTTTGATATTCAATGGCGCGATAGCTTCCTTATAGAGCTCTTGTGTCCCTCTTTCAACCCTTTCTATCCATCTATCCTTTTTGGATACGTAATCTTCCGCTATATCTTCTGCCTCATTAGAAAAGCTTGCAGGCTTATTACTACCTAAAATATCAGCATTGTGCCCTCCTGGTAAGCTACCACGGGGAGGCAACAGGCCATACGCAATAAATGTCTCAGGACTAGTAATCATTTGTACATCTCTGTCACCGTTTGCCAACTCCATAACTTCTCTTTTCTGCACATTCTGTCTCTCATAAGCAACAGAAAATCCGTTATCAAATTTGACAATTCTAAAACTTTTACCATAAGTTACTACGTCTTTCATTTTGTCTTGGAGATTTATCTTCAATTTGTCCATCTTATCTTACCTCAATAATCATAACACCCTAAACTTTAGCGAAAGCTTTAAATATTTACAACCACTAAAAGTTGTCCTATGGAAGAATTAAATCTTAGGCAGTATGGTCTTAATAACTACGAAAGTTATGCATATACAGCTTTAGTGAGGGAAGGTCTATCCACAGCCCATGAACTGTCAAAGAAATCAAAAGTTCCTCATGGTAAGATTTATCCCATCCTTGCTTCTTTAGAGGGGCTGTGTAGAAACCTTTAATAAAATATGTCCTTAAGCCTCGAAAGGCTTAAGAA
>CAZUKZ010000045.1:0-8306 GCA_964621125.1 Candidatus Woesearchaeota archaeon | reverse complement strand
TCCTATGGACTTTAAGAGATATATGACTCTTACATTATTTGATGAAGATTATGGTTTCTATAGCACTAAGGTAAGGATTGGTGGGAGGGATAAGGATGATTTTGTCACTTATCCTGAAGATTGTTCACCTAGATTTGGGGTGGCTTTTGCGGAAATGATGGCTAGGTTGGCTGTGGAGTTGCCTGGTGGTGTTATAGATATCGTTGAGATTGGTGTGGGCAATGGTACTTTAGCTAAAGATATACTTAATCATTTGAAACAATTTTCTCCTGCTTTTTATGAAAGATTGACTTATAGGATTTTTGATAAATCTCCAAAACTGATAAGGGCGTTGAGGAATGGTAAACATCCATTATCTAAGCATCAGAATGTGGAGATAGCTGAATGTTCAGCGTTGGATGTTGAACTTGATGGTATTAATGGTTTTATAATAACCAATGAGCTTCCTGATGCGTTCCCTGTTGATATGGCATTTGCTGTTAAAAGGAAAGGTTTGTATACTCTTCATGTAGGGGTGGATGCTGGCAAGCTTGTTCCTGTTTACTTACCTTTGGAAGATAAAAAGACTTTGTCTTATTTGGAAGAGAATAGTTACTTGAGGCATATGGTTAAGATTGGTTCTGAGATGGATCTTGAGGATGCCTTGTTTCACGGAATTCCAATAAATCTGGATATGATTGGATGGTATGAAGCAATGGCTAAGGGTATATCATCTGGGGCGATAATAACGACTGATTATGGTTTTAAGTGTAGTAAGGACCATGCTAAATTTGATTATCCTAATTTCAGGACATTTCAGAGACATATTGATCCAGGTACTTTTTCTAATCCTCTAGAGAGGGTTGGAAAAAAAGATATGACTAGTGATATAAATTTTGCTATCTTACAAAAATTGGGCTATAAACATACTCTTAGTGATCTTTTTTTGGGTGAGCAAGATGATGTGTTGAACCACTTTTCTGGATTATCAACTGATGATAGTTCTTTCCTTACACTTATTCAGGGTAGGAATTTACCTAAATTGTATATTTGATGGATTAAGTTCTTGTAAAAACACTTATAAACATTGATTTATATTGTGCATGTTATGAAGACATTGTTCATACATGCAAAAAGCGATATTGATATAATCCCTTTAATTAAAAAAGTGAGGTTCAAAGGGAAGTTAGGGCTGGTAACTACAATACAACACCTACATAAGTTAAAGGAAGTCCAGGAAGTATTGAAGGGTGCTGTGGTTGGTGGACAAGTATTAGGTTGCAATGTTAACAATGCTAAGAAGATAACTAAAGAAGTTGATGCTTTTCTCTTTATAGGGTCTGGAGAGTTCCATCCTTTGCAGGTAGCTTTGGAGACTAAACTGCCTGTTATAATAGCCAACCCTTTCTCCGGGAAAATATCAGAAGTTAATGAGAATGATATAATAAAGAGGGAGAAGAGAATCAAAGGCATGTTCCTGAAATACCTTATGGCTGATAAGGTCGGTATACTTGTGTCAACAAAGCCTGGGCAAGGGCAGTTAAAAAAAGCCTTAGAGTTCAAGAAAGGGTTACAAAAAGAATCTTTCATCTTCCTATTCAACACCTTGAATTTCAATGAGCTTGAGAACTACCCTGACATAAGTTGTTGGGTGAATACCGCCTGTTCTAGAATTGCTTTGGAGGACTATAAGAAGCTAGGGAAGCCAATTATAAATTTATCAGATATTTTGAGGTTAAAGCGAGCGTGAAGGCGATTCAAATTTAACTTCAACCATAAAAACGTTAATTTTATAAAAACCAGTCATATCTTTCTTGAACAGTATGGCTGAAACTAAAACCCAGAAAATAATGCACATTGCGACAAATAGGGGATTATTCTATCCTTCTGCTGAGATATATGGGGCAAAATCTGGGTTCTGGACTTACGGCCATCTTGGGACAAGAATGAAACGTAAGTGGGAAGATTTGTGGAGAAAAACATTTTTGTCTTTAAATCCTAATTATTTTGAAATTGAGGATTGTAATATCTTGCCTAAAAAGGTCTTTGAGAGTTCTGGTCATTTAGAACATTTCAATGATCCTTTGGTAGAATGTTCAAAGTGTAATACTCGGTACAGGGCTGATGCTCTTATTGAAGATACTTTGGGAACAAATGTTGAAGGGTTATCTGAAGAGGATCTTACTACAGTCATAAAAGACAATAAGCTATTATGTCCTAAGTGCCAGTCTACTTTTTTACCTGTTAGAATATTCAATATGATGTTTGATTTGAAGTTAGGGGTTACTGGAGATGATGTTATGTATTTGAGACCTGAGAGTGCTCAATCGCCTTACTTGGCTTTCAAGAGGCAGTTTAAAGCTTTAAGGGATAAGATCCCCATGGGTTTAGCTGTTTTAGGTCGAGTGTTTAGGAATGAAATATCTCCTAGGCAAGGCTTCTTTAGGTTAAGGGAGTTTTCCCAGGCTGAACTTCAAATATTTTTTAATCCTGATAAGATCAACGAAGCTGATGGTTGGGACAAGATTAAAAGCTATAAACTAAGGATTAAGTTATCTAAAGATGATAAAATTAAAGATATAAGTTGTGCTGATGCCAACAAGAAGTTGAAGATACCTAGGTTCTATGCTTATCATATGGCTGTTGTACAAAAGTTTTATTTGGATACTTTAGGAATTAGTAAAGAGAAGTTTAGGTATAGAGAATTGTCTGAAGAGGAGAGAGCTTTCTATAATAAATTACATTTTGATATGGAATTAGATTTAGAGACTATTGGTGGGTTTAAGGAAGTTGGTGGAATACATTATCGTACTGATCATGATTTAGGTGGGCATCAAAAGGGCTCTGGAGAGAAGCTTGAAGTTATTGAAGATGGGAAGAGGTTTGTTCCTCATGTATTGGAATTGAGTTTTGGTGTTGACAGGAATGTGTGGGCTTTGGTTGACTTATGTTATAAAGAAGAGGAGAAAAGGACGTTGTTTGCATTCCCTCCTGTTGTTGCTCCTTTTGATGTGGCTGTGTACCCTCTTATGAAGAAGGATGGGTTGGCTGAAATGGCTTATGATTTATTTTTGGAATTGAACAAGGATTTTAATGCTTTCTATGATCTTACTGGTAGTATTGGTCGGAGGTATAGGAGGCAGGATGAGGTTGGGACAAAATATGGGGTGACTTTAGATTATGATAGTTTGAAGAAGAAGGATGTCACATTGAGGGAAAGGGATTCTACCAAACAGGTAAGGGTGAAGATCAAGGATTTGAAGGGTGTTCTGTTAAAGTTGAATTCCGGTTTGGAGTTTGAGAAGGCTGGGAAGATGGTTTAAGGGGATTTTCTGAAGTAATATTTATAAAGATGAGCTAATTCTTGAGCAAATATGAAGGTTCGACGTTTTGATTTGGAGATTAAGCTTGCTGATGCTATATTGAATAACGTATTGGCAAAATCTGCTTATGAGATGCGTTGGAGAGGATGGGATGCGAAACCTTTTGATGGGAAGGATTACGATCGGTTCTTGTTTCATGATGCGGAACTTCAAGGACAATGGGTTAAGTATAACCTTAGATTTGGAGTGCTACCTATGGCTACTGTTAGGAGGCCTATAGGTGAGTGTGATCATATTATCGTTTTTACTGGATGGGGGGAGGGTTGGGCTCCTGATTGTTTAATAGACAGGTACCTTAAGAAACTCGAATATAATGTGGGTTTGATGAAGGATATCCATTCTGATGATCCTCCTAAAGAGATTGATTGAAATGTTCTAAATGGATGAAGTACTACATCACAATAATTCTTATAAACTTTTGAGGAAAAATTAGTACTATGTCTGTTGAATCTAAATTAATTGTTTTTGATATGGAAGGGACAATCCTGCGTAAGGCTGTAAGGAGTACGCACGGTGTTGCTTCTAGCGCATGGACATTATTGGCTCAACATCTTGGGTTGGAAGCTTTGGAGGAAGAGGAGGAAACCAAAAAAAAGTGGAATGAGGGGAAATATAGAGGGTATGTGGAATGGATGGCTGACACGATAAGGATACATAAGAAGCATGGGTTGACCCGATCTTTCTTTGAAGAAGTGATGGACTCTGTGGAGTACCATGATGGTGTACATGAGACTTTTGAGGAGTTGAGGGAAAGGGGTTATGTGACGGCCTTGATTTCTGGAGGATTCAAGGCGCAGGCAGATAGGGTGCAGAGGGATCTGAAGATAGATCATTCTTTTGCTGCCTGTGAATATTTCTGGGAGGGAGAGAATTTAGTACATTGGAATCTTCTCCCTTGTGATTACGAAGGAAAGAAACATTTCATGCACATGCTAATGGCAGAGTATGGGTTGGGGATGGAGGATTGTGGGTTTGTGGGGGATGGTCCTAATGATGTATATCTTGCGAATGCTGTTGGGTTGTCTATAGCTTTTAATGGGGCTGAAGTGTTACAAGATGTGTGTACACATTCTATAAACCAATTAGAAGGTAAAGAGAATTTCAGAGAGATACTTAGGTTCTTGTGATTTTCGATAGGTTTTTATATAATCTTTTTTGTTAGAATTGATAATCATGGGCCTGTAGTTCAGCCTGGTAGAACACTCGGTTGGCAATCGAGAGATCTCGGGTTCAAATCCCGACAGGTCCATATTAAGAGTTTTAGTAGGAGCAATTCTGAGTTAGAAAGTTTAAGTAAGGCGCAGATTGAAAGTCTCATAATCTCAAGTATCAGAATAGTTCCACGTATAAGACATACTATACCTAGGTAATATCATATATTTGGAACTTTAGTACTCAAGATATACTAAATCCATCTAATAATAACATCCAGTACTCCATCGTCGGGTGTGGGTGTATCATCACTCATATTTCATTCTCCAAATTTTACCAAGGTTTCCTACCACCTCTACGTACAGGTCTTATAATATCTCTTTCTATCCTTTGCTTTTCCTCTGCTTTTTTTCTTAGTTTTTCAACTTTAATCTCTTCAGCGAAAGCAGGGATTAGCTTTGGAAATAGAAGTAAATGCTTAAGATATGTTATTCTTTGATTTCCTTTCTCAGTTGTATTTTCAAAATCTACTTTTAACAGTTTAATGAATTTCCTAATACTCAAGTTATCTTTTGGAAAACATGCTCTTAGTTTAATTCTTAACATCCTCATTTTCCATAATGGATTTTCACCCTTCAACACTACTCCACACTCTACATTCCCGTTTTTGCTCCACTTATTTTTTCTTCTAAGGGTACCCCAAGTAAGACCCTCATTTTCTGAAAGGTAAACCCCCAACCCACCCTCACTTAATTCACTAAAATACCCCTCTGGGTCACTATACTGAAAGTAATCCTCTCCTTTAACTAAGGGTAATAATAAAACATATGCTTCCCTTGCTGAATCTTCTATAGGTTTTACTAACTGCTCTAAATCACCTAAACTATCAGGCATTTCTATACCCCCCACAATTTTCACCCTACTTTGTATTTTTACCAAGTCTATCAACCCTTCCATATGTTCAGGCTGGGCTGCAGATAACCCATGACGTTGCATTAACCTTTCTAGTTGTACAGAAGCTTTTACTGTTAAGTAACCCGACCTTAGTTGAATGTATAAGTCTTCTGGTAAGGAATCGTACACAGTGTTTACTCTAACTAAACTGTTTCCTCTGTATACATCTAAACTTCTACTTTCATCTGCCATGTTACTCTACACCTCCACCTTGCACCAACCTTTTTCTTAACTGATTTACCATTTTATATGACGTACTTAACTCCTGTTCTTTCAACTAACAATCCCTTATGAAAAACCACCTTCCCATCTAGACTAGAAAAATCAAACCCTTTTCCAATCTGGTGCTTAGCATAATAAAATAAAACCTTTTTATGAATACGTCTAGGGGCACCCAATAACTGAATTAGTTCATCTTGAGATACCCACCTGTCTGTAGATTCTAAAGGAAAAGGATAATTAACATAAATTAGATGTTCTCTAAAATAATCAAGTGGGGGATCACTTGTAACCTGATATTTTATCCCTGGTATGTTAATTTTAGCTTCAATAACCTCTAAAGGCATACCCTCCACTAAAGTTAGACAGCCGGATATCATTTGATAAAACTTCTATGGTGGATTCCAGTCCTTAAAGCATATATGTCTTTCTTCTTCCCTACTAAGTGGTCTTAAAGCATCATCCTCAAATACATACTGTTTAACTCCACAAAATGGTTTATCTTCACGTAGATGTTGATTTGATCCTTCAAAAGGAAGGCCACCTCGTCTATCAGTAACCTTACATACTAAACTTTGATTAGACTTAGGCTTGATAGTAGAATTATAGACATCTATACATCGCCAATAATGCCTATGTTCTTCCTCCCAATCACGTTTATGTGCAGTTAGGGGCACGTCCTCAGCTAATCTAGCAATTGTTTCAACGTTAGACCATGCTTCCTGACCGTTTGGATTCACTAAATAATCACCTGATAAACGTACACTTACATTTCTTAATTTCATTCTATTCCTCCAGACTACGTTTTATACAATTTTAGTTAATAATGTATTTATAAGTGTTTCGATACCGTAACTACTTTAAAGTTGTATTACTCAGATTATGACTTTTATATCTTAGTTATGATCTAAGAGGGTATCAAAGTATCAAATTATTAAGGGGTTTTTGTACTTTGTGTTTATGTGAAGTTAGCATAAAAAGTATGGGTAACTCTGAGTTAGAAAGTTGTAGAATGCTCAAATACAAAGATTTATAAGTAATAACTAAAAAAAATAAAGTGCAATGGAAGATACTACAAACCAAGACGGAATTGAATTCAGACTAAGCAAAAAAACAGGACTGCATCTGCCTTCTAGACTTCAGGAAAGGGTTGATCATCCAATAAAAACAGCATTGAAAAGAGCTATTAAGCTAACTTTAATGGCTGCAACAACTACTGCTGCGCTTCTAGCTTGCATATCACCAACTTTTGCGGATGATAAAGATCAAAATCATTTATTTGCTGGTTCAATATGGTCTGGATCACAACCGACAATTGATAATATTGTTGATTATAGGAACAAAAATGGAACTAAATTGATTGTTGAAGGGATAACTTCCCCTTGGGCAGACAACTCAAATGATCAATTAAATCTGGCCTTACAGGTACCATTACCTTTCTTGCAACAAGTTAAGATCGGAAGTTACTTAGATTTAGATTTAGGGCCTGGAGAATGGGCAAACACAAGCATTTTAGAAGTCAAAGCTATGACTGATTTGGTTGTTAGAGCGGGAAGTATCTTTGATTCTCAAGGGACAGGGGGGGCATTCTTTGGAGCTAAGTTTAGTAATCCTGTTGTAGCTGTCGATGGTGATATGTTTTATGGGGGGAAAGAGACTCAAGGTATTCAAACTTACGTATCTGCTATGCTTCCTTTAACTGATAGTGTTGGTAGTCTATACATAAGTCTTGGTGGGAGGGCTGGGAAAGTTGCCGGCAAGGAAATGGGGAAGGTCAATACTTTAACAGGGCTGATTAATCCTGGTGGGTTAGGGATTTTCAATTATGCTGGGTTTGATATAACAAACAATACTCAATCAGGTAAAGTTATAGTGGTTCCGAAAGGGTCAACTTACAAAAAAAGCTCTTTTGATTTCAGAATGGGTCATGTGTTTACAGGGACTGGAATGATTAATACAGTCACAGGCTATACTCCTATAAGTTGGCCGCCCTTTGATGCTCATGCTGTTGATGGTAAAACTAATCATGTTGTTTTGTCAGGTGATTGGAATAACAGTGAAAAAGTTGCAGGCGGTTCTTTAGAATTGCTTTATAGGGCAAATCCAGAAATTTTCTTTGGGGTTGGACCTGCTTACAGTCATGATAAGGTGGAAGGAGAACATAATCCTAGATTAATTGCAGAGATTGCAGCAATGATTCCAAAAACACCAATTGAGACATGGGCCAAAGTAGATGCTAATCTAAGGACTGGCAAAGTAACGCCAACATTCTATGCTGGTGTTATCGGTAAGTTCTGATTCTAGCATATTCTTTTTATTATTCTGTTGATAATCCAGTACACAGCTATGAGTATGAGGACAACAGGCCAGAATGGAATCTCTGTATCCAACCAACCCATCTCTTTGGACAACCAGAACAATCCTATCAACAGAAGCAGTAATGGAAAGAAATATCCTCTGCAATTACATTTGTACTCGTTAGATCTAAACTTACATTCCATTTTCTCACCCACCTTTGCCCCCCACCTACCCCAGTCGCTCTCATTGACCTTTTTTGTTTTTGCCATATTTTTCAGATATCTTGCTTCTATTTAAACATTGTTTTCTGATTCAAAAAAC
>CAZUKZ010000044.1:0-8353 GCA_964621125.1 Candidatus Woesearchaeota archaeon | reverse complement strand
TAGGATATTAAGTTACCGCAGCAAGCTGCGGGGTATTATACCCAAAACGGAATAACCAAGAGCCTCATCCTTAACTTGGTAGCTAAAATTTACCAAAGTGCCTGCCGTGGCATTCACAGTTACACTAACCTTAATACCTTCCTTGAGGTAAAATTTCACATTCCCCAAAGATGAAAATTCTCCGTAAGGTAACATTGGTAGTGGCTTCGCTACATATAGAGCAGTATTATTATCAAGGCGAAATGCTCCCTGATACATATAAGTTACATCCTCTGCAAGAGTGATTGAAAAATTACCATTTGCATCACTTATGTTTGAAGTGACGTTCACCAATGTAGGGGGACCACCTACCATCTGCCAAATAGTAATATTTACCGTTACATTAGGTAAGATATTACCTGTAGCATCATAGGTCGTCCCAGTAAAATCAAACGCTATTGCATATGCAGAAAACAACAAAGTACATAATATGAGTAATACAACTAATAAACTTCTTTTTAAAAACCTCTTTTTCATAAATTTCTCACCCCTTTTGTTATTTGGAGATATAAACTGCCAAATATACTATCTAACATTATTTTTAGGATTTAACGTTATTAAACATTACTATATAGTAACACATATAAATAAAAACCTAAAAACCAAAATACATTATTGAATATACACTTCACGTACTTCGCCTTATAGGTCTTCCACCAATATCAAACCCTTATTTACAAGTCCCCCATAACCCAATAAACTCTTAATTATCTGACATGGTGATATAAACTTATATCACAGGGGAAAATTACTTGAAATAAAATAATAGATTAAAGGATATTTCTGATCGTTTCAACAGAAGCCGCGACCTTATGGCCTTTATCAGTAAGCGTTACTAATTTAATTCTTCCTTTCTTTTCAAAGTCAACAAGCCTCGCTTTTTCCATCTCTTGAAGAATCTTGACTGTATGTGCATAAGTACAGTCTACTTCCTTAGCTATCACATTTCCGTATTTGCATCGGTTGTCATTTTTTCTTAATGCAACTAAAATCATTGCAGGTTGGTTTCTGAAAAAAACATTAAAAATATCACCTGGCTTTTTTTTGTTGGGATTATCCATTTTACATTGAATAAAATGGAACGAGTATATTAATATTTATTTAAGGCATATTCTATTTTAGAAAGAACATACCCTGAAAGGTATATCAAGAAGAGGATAATGTAAAGATTATTTTGAACTAGCACGAGCATATAATGTTTAAAAGGGAAAACCACCAGATGAGATAATTTGTATATCCAAGATATACTTTATGATGTAGTAATTATTAAAAAGGTTAAACTCAATATTTACTTAATATGTCTTCCAAGGAATATTTAGAAGAGAGTACAGATGAAGAACTAAAAAAGCTTAAAAAATATTCCTCTTCCATATTGATTATTATCATCTTAAGCCTTCTGTTTGCTTGGACAGTCATAGGATTGGTTATTGGCGTAGGGTGCTTGATCTATGTACTTATCAAGAAGCATAAGATTGAGTTAGACATTAAAAGAAGATACTTTGAAAAAATCTGTCATCATTAAATACCGATAACTTATTATATCTTCCATTGTTTTATAAGATTTAAGAGAGGGGACAAGTTATGAGAATCCGATTAAATAGTTTTATAGCAATTATTTTTTTCTTAATTCTTATAATTGGCTCTTCGATCTTCATGTTTTACAAGGACCCCTTATTCCCAATATTCTCAGGATTTCCAGTCACAGTAACAGGAGGGCAAGTTCAAAGGGTTGACTTGCAGATGAAAATGCATGTCTGGCAGGGATTTTATGGATCCATGTCAGAAGAAACAAATGTGATAAATGTAACATTCAGTGGTATTGAAACAAACGTTAGTTTTATGAACCTTAGCTTAGCAAAATGCTACGCATCTGAATTATATGCAACGACACTGCCATCAATTAATTGGGGCACCATAGAAATAGGAAATGCTTCAATGGTCAATTCCTACATAGGCCATATGGCATGGCACCTTAATGCAACAAATGTTTTCACTACCAATCATTCTTTTAATGTATATGGCACAAATTTAACACTGCCATCAGCACAAATGAACTCACAATCTGGCGACTATTATGTGGGTGTTCTAAAACAAGGTTCCACGCCCATATTTGTCACTAATTTAGAGGCTGGAAGTTCGTTCAATGGAGTTAATGTAGATTATGAGATTATGCTTCCTGCCTCCATCAGCTCGACTGAGACATACAATTTTTTCCTTGATCCAACAGATGATTGTGATTGTCCTGTATTGAATTTTATTGATAACATAACTGCAAATGAAAGTGATCTTATTTGGATTAATGCAACAGCAACAGATCCTAATGGAGATAACCTTACATTCAATTTTTCTTCCCCTTTTAATACTACTGGGTATTGGCAGACAGATTATGAAGATGCGGGAGTCTATGTTATCAATGTTTCAGTTATGGATACAGACAATAATACAGACTCACAATTGGTTTACGTAACTGTAAATGATGGTGTCCCGACTGGTGATCCTGAATGGAGCAGCATAATCCTACCAGAAGGTGTATTTGAACCATACAACGTCACATTGACTGGGACTCACGCAAACATGTTCAGCATAAGATTCACAAACTTAACTATAAGCTATGATCAAAATTTAGCTTGCGAGGTTAAGGTTTCAAATGAATCAATAAAAATAATTAATATGACTGGAATCAACACATACCAAACAAATTACACATTGAATTACACTATGCTATTGACTGATTCAATAGTAAACGATGCTACTGTAGGCTATATCCCCTGGGTGCTAAAATCATGTTATATTGAGAATGCTAATGGCACAAACGTCTGGAATGAAAGTACTTCTTCATGGAACGCAACAAGAGTTAGAAGAATTTACGTCCACTCACCTAACTCTTGGGCAGTAGGAGAAATTACAAGGGCTGTCGCATGTGCAGGCGCCCCAGGAGTATATTTCAATAACACTGCCAAATGTGAATATCAAGAAGATACTAAATATGCAATACAGATGTATTCAGATGTAGCGACAGAGCCATCATGCCTTAATAACCCAGGAGTAGGTGGAGATAGCGAGTATTGTCGAGCCATATTCTTCAATACCAATGACCCATTAGAATATTTTGGAGGCTTTTCAGCAAGTGTTGACGATCCGAACGGATATTCAACATTCACAGTAAGCTTTTCAACTTATAACACACCAATAGCATACACACAATTCATTGATTCAGATGACGGAACATTTAAACTAAGAGTCGGCCCACAAACTCTATCAAATAAGGAATTCTCTATAACCATCTATAATCTGACAGATGTAGAATCAGCATCAGCTTATGGTGCAGAATCAGGTGGGAGTACTGTAGGAGTATCAGACAATGGTGATGGGACCTGGAACGTATATGCGAACAGGCTAGCATCACCCTTTACTGGAACATTAGATTTCACCTTTAACATATCATTTAACGCAGCAATAGACCAAGATAGGGAATCCTACATAGTCATTGCTTATGGTGGAGATTCTAACCAGCAAACACCAGATGCCTTCACAATACAATTTGATTCAACAAACGGACTGAAAAACAGCAATGAGAGTCAAAATACGAGCCTTACTACTGGATTCTCAGAAGGACCTGTATGTGGAGACGAAGTCAACAATGATTTCGATTACATAGGAGGGACATGGGCAAATAGTTACGATTGTTATGACCCTGATTGTGATGGTTCACCAGGAGATAATGCGCAAGCGAACGAATTTGGAAGTGGACAAACAGGAATTTGCAATTATGCTACGGAATTGAACTGTACAGATAGATTTGATAACGATTATGATGGTGTGACAGACTGTCATGATTCCGATTGTACAGGGACTACTGCATGTCCAACTAAAGAGCTTATATGTAATGATGGAATCAACAGTGATTGGGATTTCACCAAAGGAGAATCTGATTCAAGTTCCACCTGATGTTTCAGTAAATGACCCGACGGCTCCAGTAGTTGTATCTACAGCTGTAGCGTTATTCGCTGCAGAAACAGCCATTGATGCTAAAGCCAAAACTATTAATTTCTTCATATTTTTTCACCTCGTTTATTTTTTATATCTCCCAAAATCATTATAGAGGGGTTTACTGTAACCCTCTATAGCAATAGGATATTGAAATATGAGGGAAAATACTTTATAAGTATTTCCTTAATTAAAAAGTACAACTGCAAGATATATTTTAAGATTAGCATTCTTTAATTTATACTTTACAATGCCAATTAACCAAGTAAACCAACTCAACCACCAAACAACCCCGCCCCACCATCCAACCCTTTCCCAACCATCCCAGACAAAGCCCAAATCTTATCCTGCAAGAACCTATAACTCTTCTTTATTTCATCAGAATTCGTATTACAATAACTGTTTCCTAAATCTTTTAAAAAATTCTCTACCCTATCATAAGAATATTGAGGCTTAAAGCAATCCTTCCCCTCCAACCTATCAAAATTAACGCTTATCAAGAGATTATAGCTTTCCATCTTGCCCCCACTAAACATCCCATGAGATCTCCTATCCATTATTATATCAAACAACATAAACTCTGAATCTCTTGCACTACAACACACCCTCAATAGCAACCCATCATTAATCTCAAACTTAGTATCCAAATAATATAGGTCCAATGTACCACATCCAACACTCTGAGCATAATCTACAAAACTCATAGGAACATTGACTACCATTGCCCCATACATTACTACCAAGGACTTCTCAAGGTCAAGACTTTTTGCCTTTATCAAGGATTTAAGATCCATTGCCCCACTCAATAGCTCCCCACCCGATACCTTAGGATCTATTTTCCCCTCAACAAAATCACGTAGTACAGCATCAATAACTGCAACATCAAACCCAGAACTCAATAACACCTCACGATACTCCCCAACATCCAACTCAGCACTAATATCACTCCGTCCCACAATCTCACCCAAGATACTAAGTTCCGTCTCTTTTGATACTTTCATCTTATCTTCTCTATCATTTTGAGTAAGCATCTCCTCGACTCCAATTCCTTCATATCCTTCTCTTCATTGCATTTGAATAGATACCAGCCTCTAACCCTAAGCTCAAGCTCATCCACTTTTTGAAAATTCTCCTCATACAACTTGTTTATATAAGAGCATATCTTAGTTAGCTTGCTATCAATTCTTTCCTTAACCTTCAAAACCTTCTTCATCTGTGATGGGAAATCTACCCACAATCCCCCATGCTCCTCTAACATAGGACAAAATGCAGATAGCCGGTCAAAATATTTTGTTACAAAATTTGCGGTCTTGGGGAAAGACTCACAATCTTGCTTAGAATTCATAATCCTCCTATAATCCCTATCATGCTCCCCAATATACTCCTCAATTCCTCCTAAAACCCCATCCAACTCCCTATTATGGAACTTATAGTCAAACACCACCCTCATCCTCCTCTCCAATCCATCAATCTCCTTAAGCATCCCTCTATCCTTACACAAATCTCTCAAGGAATCAAGTTCATGCAAATTTCTCTGTATTCGCCTCAAGTTGGATTTGCTAGTGTCTGTAGAATAACTGTTCAGTATTTTCCTTAATCGAAGGTCCAGCTCATACCCTTCTTGGTTGGTTGATACAAGCTCAGAAGGATTCCTACGAATATGTGCCATCCTCGGCCCCGACCCCATCATGTTAGCGCTTTCCATTTTTCCCAAAAAATCTCTTTATAGCCTTGACTATCTTTGCGAATTTCCTTCTTCTTGCACGTTTAGTTCTAATTTTCTTGGCTTTTTTCCCAACCATCTTGACTACCCTCTTCAATTTTCTTTTCATACCCCAAGACATGTACATTTCATTCTTTCTCACATCATCACAGGTTTTCAGCACTTCCTCAATATCATTATCAGACATAGTTTCAATGCACCCTAAGCTCTTCCCTAGTGTCACACAATACTCTTTCCACACCTTTCTCGCTAATCTATAGCCCTTTACAACCATAGGATCAACATACACAGTGTGAGCCAAATCCCTTATGAACCGAGATTCTTTATTAGAGCCATCATATAAAGTGAGTACTTCTTCCAGCCTAGAATCTTCAGTAGAACAAACCTTCTCCTTGACTTTAGAGACGAGTTTCATGGCTTTTCTTCCTTTCTTGTTCTTCAGACATATACTATTATGCGTCTCTTCACACAGCCGACTATAATCACTGCGTTCTTTACAGGAAAGTCTTGAAAATGAAGTCTGGTTTACAGCTTTTGTTAGTTTATTATATCCTTTTTTCCAATTTACATTATCAATATCTAAATATAGGCTAGCCAAATGTTGTAAGAGTACTCCTTCCCTCCTGACTGTTTGGCTATGAGAACTAATCATATATTCTAAGCTCTCCATATAACCTGGCATGGGCATGTCCAAAAAACTGTTTTGGAAATCCAAGTTACGATTATAAGATTTATGCTTGGGCACATAAGCATTAGGTTTATTGTAGTTTATCTGGCACTGCATAATGTAAGGGATTCAGCAATGTTATTTAGGCTTAATCCCTATAATTTATGTACTGTATATACTTTTATTCAAAGTCATCGTTAATTTTAAAAAACAAGAAAGTCTCCGCCGGACTCATCCAAGTATCTTCTTCCTATTCAGACGTTGGGGTATCAACGTAGGTATATATATAAACTCCATCTCCCATGACTCAAGAAACTGCCTTATTTCTTCAATTTTATCAAGTGGAACTAATAAAACATTATCAGAAAGTTTTATAGAACCACTGCTACTAACCATACCCTCCCCACTTCCACGACCATTTAAAGCATAATAAAATTTTGTTTTTTTAAGCTTATCCCAATTTTTAAAATTGTACTTAAACATACCTAAAGATTCAAACCCATGTTTTTTCGCAAGATTTTCACCCGTAATCAAACTAATGGCCTCAAACAAAAAACTTTCTCTAGCA
The DNA here is from genome assembly GCA_964621125.1 of Candidatus Woesearchaeota archaeon. Lineage (GTDB taxonomy): Archaea > Nanobdellota > Nanobdellia > SCGC-AAA011-G17 > GW2011-AR17 > CAZUKZ01. Next base: position 1,369 of record CAZUKZ010000044.1, on the reverse strand, counting down.
TCAAACGAACTCTCTACTAGGGTACGATTTGTTTTTGATATTATAGAAATGTCGTTATAATCTTTTTCTAATTCTTTTCTAATAACATACTCCATATGTTTATCTATCTTGTTTTTAAATTTTACAATAATGTCTATATCGCCAGGTGTTTTTTTACCTCTAATTACTGAGCCAAACAACAAAACATCTTCTACTTCAACATTTTGTTTAATTAGTTTCTTTAATTTTTTCCTTAATTTTATATCTTTTAATATCATTTTCTACAATTTTTTTAATCCTATCACATGTGTCCTTATCAATTATTTTAGAATATGTATCTCTATAAGTTGAAAATTCGATATCAAGCTCCTTGAACAAATGAGGAAAGTTCGTCTCTAGCTTTCTAAACCTAGTATTATGATCCTTAGGAGACTCACCAATCTCTTCAAGCAACATAAAATCCTGTATAGCGAAGAGCGTTTTAAAGTAAAGAATTGTAGATGAAGTATAATCTTTACTCTTATACAAGGTGTCAGCTGAACTCTTGAATACCATAATTTGCTGTTTTGTTATCATGTTATATAGTCTAACATCCAACAAGTATTTAAGCTTTTCTGTTATATCGGCTAACATCCACGAAAAACGTAAGATTAAAGAACAAGAAAGCCTCCGCCGAACTCCAAGACTACAGCCAAGGGCTCCAGTGAATTCTTGTTATACGTTTATTAATAGAATCGATAATATATAAAATCATCTTTTTTTACTATTCATTATTTCTTGAAACTCTGCCCTTATTTCAGTTATTTTCTTTTCATTTAATTTTATAAGAACTGATTTACACTTAACTAGAAACTCTGGAGATTTAACCAACATTTTATTGTATTGTTCATCAGGAACAGCCCTATCTATATAATATTGAGAGTCAATTCTTGCTTTTAATGAATCCTGGATAAAATCAACATCCCCTTTGCTAAAGTATTCTTTAAGAAACCTCTTAACAAACTCAATAGTACATGAATGCATTTCACACTTAATTCCAATCTTCATCAAAAGTGAATAGAGTGCAAAATAAATAGCATAATACGCTGTTGAAATCTGCCAATCTTTAACAATATTAACACGCATCGATTCAAGAGCTTCTTCTGCTTTTTTGAAATATGCTTTTGAAAGATTTGAATTAGACTCTATTAGTCTCAGTCCTTCTTTCTTTTTAACACACCATTTTATTTTATCCATTTTTAAGCACACAATTTATGAACTGTTCTGTATTAATAAAAACTAAGTGGTTTTTAAGTATTTCTTTTAATAAAAAATCATTATTAATATTCTTTTCAAATGTTTTTAATGGATAGCATTTAACACTTACATCAATACCAAAAGTTTTACAGAC
>CAZUKZ010000043.1:0-8368 GCA_964621125.1 Candidatus Woesearchaeota archaeon | reverse complement strand
AGTGTTGTTAACTGAATTTTTAAGGGTGGTGACATATGTCATGACCCAATACAGGTATTTTAAAAAAGAAAGATTTAAAAAGGGATGCCAATTCTGATACGTTAGCGGAGTGGGGCAGTCAGGAGTGCCCGTCGAAACTTAAAGTCCAAAGCTTTATGTTGCGGAAGGCTCATATTGGGTTCCTGTAATAATCCCAGGCGACACCCGGAAAGATTATACGAAAAAGATGATCTTGGGTAAAGGTCGATGGTTCAAATCCATCCTCCGCTATTATTTTTTTAATTCTCTATTTAAGTAATAAGAATTAATTTTTTCATTGTGTTTAGGATTATAAAAATTAATTTCATTTAGCCATAAACAAAGATTTTTCATCCCATTTAATTCTATTCGACTAATTAAGTTATATCCTTTCTTAAAACGTATATCTTTTATTTTATAGTTGTAAATTTCGACAATCTTAAATCCCTTATTTTTTAGAACATCAGCTATTTCTCTAACGAATTTTTCACTTTTAGACGAAAATGAAATTACGGGATAATAAGGGATAGCCTTATATTTTTTCTTAAATGATATACAGCCATCAGTATCAAATAACCCTCTAACAAAGTTTATTAACAGTTTATCATTATCTAAGATTTTTTTTGGAATACATAAAGAATCATACTTTTTACCAACTGGTAGGCCAATACATTGGTTTAAATATAAAATCAGTGCTTTTGAATATATAATAAAACCAAATGTAGTACCGGAATCATAACTTTTAATATTCGGAAGAATACCAAAAACGGCTTGGAATAGAGGACCGATTATTTCCTTGTAAAAAGGCTTTTCATCTTTAGGGTTACCTACACACTTTAGAGAATATTCATACTTTTTCTTTCTAATCCCTATACTTCCATCACCTGCGAATACACCACAAAGGTATGCTAAATTAATACTTTCTTTTTTTGGTATAAGTACAACTTTTTTTCTAGTTTTCCTTATCATATTATTAACTATAATTTCTCTTTCAATTTTTAAAGGCTGCGCACACACTTGTCGCGTGTCCACTAATTCTATAAATTATATGTTATAAAATACATAACAATTGATAACTATTTTTAGAATTTAATATATCAAACCCGTAATCATCATTTCCCTATCAAGAGATTATCAACATCCCCAGCCTCCCAACCCTTAGATAGAAGCATATGTTTAATCTCCTCGTCACTTTTACCCTTAAATCTCATCTCAATCACAAAGATCTGGGAATCATCCCACCCCTTAGACTTCAGAATAGCCTTAACCTCTTCTATTGTTTTCCCCTTATTGATCATGTCTTTAACAAATAATAATCTAGGATCTTCTGGTCTAGGTGGTTCTTCATTGATTTCTTGGAGTTTTTCTTGAGATAGTGGTTCTTCTTTTTTAGGTAAGATGTCTTTTAACTCGACCTTCATTATCTTCTGATTTTCATTTAATAGTTCTTCCTCCTGCTTTTTCTTCTTTTTCTGAAGTAACTGTATGATGAGGATTATAACTGCTACTATTATTCCAAAACCAATCATCCCAATACTCAAATTTTTCGGGGTGAAAAGTAGAGGGAGTTTTGACACTTGTACACAATTTCCAGTTATACAAGAATATCCAGAAGGGCACTTTATATCATTAGGGCAGGAGCTGCATGTTTCACCTGAATCAGCCTTGTTGTTGCCGCATAGGTTAGCAGCCATTACTGAAGGTGCTATTAATAATAGCAATAAAATCATTAATGTTTTTTTCATTTAGTTATTTTAATGGCCTAATATCTTAAAAAGCTTTTTATTGATGGCGGCAAGTTAGTTTTGATGTTAGCTGAATTTATCATAGAAATTTATAAGAAAAAAATAAGATTTATTCAGCATCAATTGCGACCATTAAATCTCTTACCCCTTCATCAAATCCTTTCCTATCTTGCTTAAGGTATGCTTCTTCAATTTTTTTAAAACGGCGCCCGAAATATTGGCTTAGAGGCCCATTATCTTGGTAACATCTTTGCATCTGCTTAACCCCTAAATATATGGCGTCTATATCTTCATCTAGTATTTCAAACTTAGGAACGTCTCCTGCGCACATTCCTTGACAATGTCTTTGTCCCACTACTAATCTAAATAACTCCCATTTGCCTAGTTTATCTTGAATTCCCATATTCTTAATGTCTCCCTTGATCTTTAATCTCAAAAATTAACTTTTATTTATAAGTATTATGGTAACAATTAAGATGATGTTGGACTTCCTTTTAAAGGAATAACTAAAATTGGGAAATAGTTATAAATAAGTATTACAATATATGATAAATTGAAAACATTCTTGAGGAAACATATGCTTTAGGATGTTCTAGCTTTTGAGGAGATAATATGGATGAAGAAGTAGACGAAAGTAGGCGAACTATCTTGAAATTGATAGGAGCATTTGGAGTAGTTACTTGTGGAACAGCAGGACTTGGGGCAATCATATTAGACTCTGAAGTAAAGTATAGGTCCTATGGTAATACAGGCTTAAAGCATGATGATGACGTCGTAGGAGTCATGACATATAACATAAAAAATGCCAAAGGAGATAAGCGAGGATTGTGGGATCGTATCTCTGATGAAGAGCATAACGCAAACTTAAGGAAGATTATCAGTACTTGTCGGAATTCTAACGCAACAATAATTGGATTAAATGAAATCGGTTTTGGTTCACTAAAATCAGGATATGTTAATCAAGCAAGTGCTATTGCACAGTGTATGTGTCAAGAATGGGGTGTAGCTTATGTTGCAGAAGGTATCAATGTCAACACAAGAGTTTTTCGTTTTGGTAATGCTATAGTAAGTAAGTATCCAATTGTAAGACAAGAAAACACTGTTTTTGGATGGAGTCTAGAACGGATACATCATGAGCTCAAGGGTTTCTTGGACACTACAGTAAGGATTGGAGATAGGGAAATTGATGTGCTCATTACACACATATACAATGGAGACATTGAATATAAGAGAATATCTGAAATCAAGGAGATAATGGCAAGCATTAAGGGAAAGAAAAATTCTACAATCCTTATGGGAGATTTCAATTGTACACCTGGAGAACCTGACCTTGAAATGATAACATCTATGTTAAGACCAGTTGAGACCAGGTTGAAGACTTTCCCAACTGGAAATCCAACAAAAAAGCTAGACTACGTATTCACTTCACAAGATTTAAAACCTATAAGAACACGTCGTATATATTCAGATGCGTCAGATCATCTGCCACTAGTGAGTTATTTGAGAATAAAATGACAAAGAATGTAGTTGTAATAGGAGGGGGGGTTGGTGGGTTATACTGTGCCGCCGATCTTCAAAGACAGTCTAAAGAACTAGGACTGAAAGTCATACTTCTGGAACAGCATGATAAGTTGGGGGGATTTGCTCAAGGTTGGACAAGACGATGTAATTTGGGTTATGGGAAGAAAGGGTTCTGTGATTTTGAGATTACGCATGCAGTGTCAGATTTTGCTCCAGGGCAAGATACATATGAAATGTATGAACGATGTGGAGTCGATTGGGATGAAATCGGAGATTTTGTACCTGCACCTAAGTTTTCGAACCTAAGGACAGAAAAGGAAAGGGATTTTATGGAAATCCTCAACACTTTTGATGAGAATGAACATAATTTATCATTATTATATCCTCACGAACATGCAGGGGTTAGGAAATACTTTAACATCTTGAGAAAGATGAACGAAGAACGATCCACTGTATTAAGGTCGGATGGTTGGCAAAAAATGTTAGAGGAAAGATTAGGCCCTAAGGTAGAAGGGAATAAACTATTGGGCATGATGTTGTATGCCCTTACTAAACCGACAATAGCGTGGTACCATAGACATACTTTTGAGAAATTATTAGATGCGTGTTTTAAGGATGATAAGATAAAGACTCACCTTTCACAGCTTTTTGGCTATATGGGATTACCTGCTTCAAAAGCGCCAGGCTTAATAATGTCGCTTATGCATGCATCTTATTTTAGAAGTGGAGGAGCACAGGCTCCATCAAGAAACTCTTACCAAGTTTTGCATGAAGAATTAGGGGAAGCTTTTGTAAGGAATGGTGGAGAGATAAGATTATTATCTCAAGTAGAAGAAATTGTTGTAGAAAATGGGGTAGTGAAAGGAGTAAGGGGGCGTAGTCGGAGGGGGAAGAAGGAAGAGTTTAAGATTGATGCTGATTGTGTTGTTGCTGGCGGTGACATAAAGAAACTTACACAACTTGTACAACTGCCAGAGGATTATAAGAAAATGATTGATGATATGACTATGTCGATATCTTTCATGAGCACGCATTTGGTTGTCGAGAAGGACCTTACCTCTATGAAAAGGAAGTTGGCGTATGCAGCAAATGTGTTAGCATCATCAAGGGAAGCGTTGGAAATTGATAAGTGTGGGGATTTCCCTAAAGAGTATCTTATATATGCATCAATACCTACACTATTAAGGCCTGAGGCTAATCTTATAAGAGACAGTGAAGGAAATCCTTTAGATAATTATCATATCATGGATTTAGTCATGATGGACCCTAAGTCTTTTGGGTTCTGGGATACGTTAAGGAGAGAAAATAAGGGTGAATACATTAGGACAAAAAAGAAGTTTGGGTGGCATATGGTCAGGATTGCTGAAAGGATGCTTGGAATTGATGGGTTGGAGGACCATGTCAGGAATATGGATGTCTCAACAGCTAAAACTTATGAAAGATATTGTCTTGCTACAAACGGTGCGTGCTATGGTACAGAACCAACTATTGGACAGTCCATCCCAAACAGGCCAGACGTAAGGTTGCCCATCAAAGGGTTGTATGGGACAGGTGCATCCTTTATGACTGCAGGAGTTACTGGCTCTATAACTTCAGGAGAAGTTACTGCTGCTAAGATTGTTGAAGATATTTTTAAGTAAAATCTTGATTTCCTCACGTAAAGTAAATGCCATTTTTATTATCTCCACTAATATTAAACTTTGACATTTGTTAAATAGAACCATTATATTAAACTTGCGGTCAAATATATGACTTGTAAGTCGTAGCAATACATAGTTTTAAATCAACCCCAGAAAAATTAGAAGTAAACCTTTTAGTTGATTTTTTCTTTAACCTTAAGTTTATATTAAATATTTCTAATAGTTTACTTAATTAAAGGAGGTGGATATATGACGTTGAAAGATAATGTTAGAGATTTACAAGAAACCTGTAAGAAACTTGAGAAAATTTCTAGGCAGAGAGCAGGAGAGAGGTGGATTGCATATAGAAATCAGATAGAAGAGATTTCAAAGAGAATTAAGGGGGGGAGTCTACGGGAGATATTGTATTAGATCATTGCATTCTTCATTACAAGTCAATAGATGATGTTTTTGTTGGAAGATTTAGAGAAATACACAGTCGAATTATCGGGAGCAAGGGTGAGTTAGTTATGTTCTTAAAGGCAGGTAAAGAGCAAATAGTGTATAGGGATCCAGGACCATCAAGGCCAGGAGATTTTGCAGATGTCGATAATACTTATGTTGCTGTTGTTGGGGAATCTGGAATGTTCTTCAAGGATTTTGGGATTGAAATAGATTGTAAAAAGCATTTGTATAAGAATAGTATTTTAACTGCGAGATGGGGAGTAAAGAGTGAGCCATTAAGAATATTCGGCCATGACTTAGAGTATTACAATCAAGAGATGGATGAAGGGATGGACGGGTGGGATACTGATATTTTATTTAGTGATCCTCTCGAGGAATTGATATTTAAAAGTTCATTTAATAGTGCAAGGATTGGTTTACGATTGTTTGCAGGAGATGAAGAAGTAAGGGAGCATTTTTTGAAGATTAGCCTTGGACACCAGTATGAAATCTATAAGGCGGAGGCTGATTACTTCAAAGAGAATATGCCAGAATTTTATGGCCAAGCTATAGGTACTGTCGATAAAATATTAAGAATAATCAATATGCAGCTTGGCAGAGTAACTAGAACCGAGAATTGAGTTCAAGGAGATGCTTTAGGTGTCTAGCCCTGAAGTTATCCATACTTCTTCTTTTTTTCAAGAATTTCTCCAACAATACAGAAATTCTCTCGCCTGTTGTGACCATAGGAACAATAACATAGTCAGCGCCTGCCTCATAAAGCTCTAATGCATCATGGATTGTGCTAGCTGTAAGGACGACTGTAATTTTCTTATTCTGATGCTTCATGTAGTTAAGTAACCTAAGATTATCTTCCTCATGCCTTATTGTAGAGACAACAAGCCTTGTCTGTTTTAGTTTCATTCTCTTAAGAATTTCAATATTGCCCATATCACCATACATACAAGGCACCTCTGCACGGATAAGCTTATTTATTATTTCTGGATTGGAGTCTATGACCAAAAAATTGTTCATACTTATACCTAAATTCTTAAGTATCACAGAACCCATTATGTTACAACCGAACATTATGACTCTGTGCTTATGCCCCTTCCCCCTATATGAGAGCTCATCATGATTCTTGGAGAACTTATCTATGAATTTTAGATTCTTCGAAATCCAAGTATAAAACTTTTCCTCGTACTTAATCAAATATGCTGTGAAAGATATGGAAATTACAGCTAGAACTATAGTTAAAGAAAACATATCTGTACCGATAATATTTTTGCCTTCTGTAACAAGAATCAAAGCGAATTCACTAACCTGGGCTAAGCTTATGGCGACTAAAAATGATATCCTTTTGCCATAACCAAAAAAACTTAAGATGAAGAGTATGATCAATGGCTTGAGTATAATTACAAGTGCAAGTAAAATGAACATTGGTTTAAGCATACCAACAAAATTAGTAAAAACTAACTGCATTCCAAGGGAAACAAAAAAGATTATTGAAAAGAAATCCTTTAATGGGCTTACATGCCCTATAATATTAAAATGGTATGGGAGGTTGGCTAGGATAACTCCACCAATGAATGCTCCTATGGCTATTGAAAACCCTAAGACATATGCTAGAATTACAAAAAGGAAACATACTGTTAAGGATAATAGAAATAACACTTCAGCGGATTTGGCTGCAAATTTGAATATACGATATATAACAAACTTGTTTAAGAAAGCCGCGAGGCCTAATACTAAGATTACCTTGAATATGATAAGTAATATAGTTAAGATAGAAAATTCTTTAAGTGATGACAAGAATGAAAGAGCGAAAATGACTAAGAAGTCTTGGACAAGAAGAAATCCTATGACTATCCGACCATGAATGGTATTGAGCTTATCTCTATCAGAAAGCAACTTTATTACGACCATTGTACTGCTAAACGCCACAATTAGACCTACGTATACAGAAGTTAACGTTGGTAAGCCTAGAAGGTATTCTGAGACTGCAAAACCTGCTGCGAATGTCAGGATAACCTGGATAAGCCCGCCAATGGCTGAAACTTTCCCCACTTTCCTTAATTTACTGAAATTTATTTCCAATCCAACGATGAACAATAGAAAGATTATACCAATCTCTGAAAGAACTTCTATGAAACTCATATCATCAATCAACCCAAAACCAATAGGGCCAAGTATGATACCTGCGAGAACGTATGCTGGAATTAAAGGCTGTTTTAGAAGTCTTGCTATATAGATGAAAAGGGTAGCTATGATAATTATCAATCCAATTTCAAATAGTAATCCTGAACCACTATTAACTATAATTCCAGATAACACCATCTTTTACTACATAAATAGTCGTGAAGATTTATAAAACTTCTTATATTAGTTTTTGTATTTTAGAATTGTGTCTTTTCTTCATAATAAGCTTGCTTTTCTGATCTTCATACCGAAGGCCTGGATGAACAAGCAGCCCGCAATGATACTTAAAGTACTATTCACTGGTATTTTATCAAGAAGCAAAACTGAGAATGGAATAAAGAATAGGAAGGCAACGAACATCATGGTTGAAACATTGAACCTATTTGTAGCTTTTACGATTGAACCTGTCGGAAGACCATAAAGGAAAATCATGATAGCAGTGAAAAGACTTAAGGTGGATGAAGCAAAGAAGCTTAAGGCTAGGGCTATCCCTAAGAAAAAATATGATGACCTTATGAAAAAACCTATAACTATACCTATAAGCGCAGGCAACCAAGTCCCTGTTAAGATGCATATACTCACTGAAGTTACAACAATTATTAGTCCCTTAAGCCAATTGAAGTACCTTCTCCCCCCTTTCATTTCTTCTGGAGAATTGTAAGCTAATGCGATTCCTACAAAAAGCCCTACGAATGAAACAATCGGTAACAGTATATCGTAAATCATAATTCTTATTTGAATTGTATGTTATTTATTCTTTTCTATTTCGGGCTTTGGTGAAATCCTCTGATTATTAAAGTTTTGTAGAATGTTGCTTTGTCA
>CAZUKZ010000042.1:0-8731 GCA_964621125.1 Candidatus Woesearchaeota archaeon | reverse complement strand
GAAGTGGAGCAAGTCGAGCGAAGCGAGATCCTTTAGGGCGGGGAGGATGTCAATTATTGCCTCCTCTAAATCTATTTTGAAGACAGTTGAAATTACAAAAGCTAATCCAATAACATCAGATAATTCTTTAGCCATTTCTTTTTTAGATTTTTTTAAAGATAAGCATTTTCCAGGCCTACACACTTTTTTATGTATAATATAAGATTGTATGAACTCACCTAGTTCTTCACTTATTTTTAACATTAAATAATTATCACTAACTTTAATTTTATCTCTTTTTAGATTAGCCAAAAATATTTTTGTGATTTGATCTTGTAATTGTTTAAATTCCATTATATTATTAAAGGAGGAGACAGGGCTTATAAATCTTTTGTGGGAAAAATATTATTTTAGTTTTTTCTAAAACAAAGTTATTTGAACCTGTAACCTTTTTTTTCAAACAACTCTTTTGTTCTCAGGGAATCCTTTATGGGGTTAGGGCTTTCGTTTATCAGTGTGATATTTATCTTGCTTTTGAGTACTGCTTTCACAAGCTTATTCAGTTCTTTTTCATCTGTAAGAAGATGTCTCCTCTCACCCTTATCACTGTATTCTATCCCTGAAAAATGGCATTGCAGATGCTTTAGTCTTTTGAACTTATTTATAACGTCATTATAATCAATTTTTCCTTGGTTTCTAGCGAATATGTGTGCAAAGTCTATACAGCAGGAACAGCCTGTATCCTTGATAAGTCTTTTTATCTCTTCTATGCTGCCAAATACATTAACTTTCCCCATAGTTTCAGGTGATAACTTCACTCTCCACTTGTTCTTCTTTATTTCTGCCTTTATTTCCTTGATTGACTCTGCTATTGTATCATAAGCTCTATCCCGATCTTTTCCGTAAAACCCAGGGTGGAATACTACATGTGTTGCTCCTAAACTATGTGCTCGTTCACAGGATGTCACAATCCTCTTCTTGCTCGCTTCAAGCTTTGTCTTATCATCTGAATTGAGATTTATGTAATAGGGGGCATGGACAGATAGTTTTATTCCTAGGTCTTTAGCTATCTTGCCTATCTTTAAGGCTAAAGCGTTGCTCATCTTGATTCCATAGACAAATTCTACCTCCAAAGCCTGCAACCCTATTTCTTTGACGTACTTAATTCCGTCTAAAGTTGATGCTTTGGGTGTGCCTGCCGGACCAAGACTGATATTTTGAACCATTAGTAGTACAAAAGCTTTATAATATAAATATCTTTTCTCCGGATTTGTTATGAAGCATATTGTAGTGCATGGAAGTGCTGTATTTTGGACAGCGAAGGTTGACAGGTCAGAGAGAGTACTTAAGGTAAAAAATACTATTGATAGATTATTAGATGATCCATCTGATGTTACAGTGTTTAATGGCTTTTTGCCTTCATCTCGAATGAGGTGGGACACCCCAGTATTACGTTATGAGGGAAGGGATGCTAGAGGTGTTGCATTCTTTTGCCACGATGTTCCTGAGGTCACCTTGTGTGGTGCATATATTGGCATGTGCTTATATGCTGCTGAAAAAGCCTTGAAAGAGATAGGAGTAAAGGTACATTTACATCCAGGTGGGTGTATTTAAGGATAAATGGGAAAGCTATAATTCTAGTATGCCTTCTATTACCCTCATTGTCGTCTCTAACGATTCAGATTCTGGGGAAAGGGGTACGGAGTAACAATTTACTCTTCTTAACATATCCTTGATTTTCATTATATGCTTCTGAGGGATAGCCCTATCTCTTACCTCAACATACATCTTTTCAATAGCTGTGTCAATGTTTCCAATTATGGCCTGTCTCAATGGTCCATCCTGTTTAAGGTCTTCAAAATAGAAAATTGATTCTAAGGGAAAAGATTTTATGGAACGTATGTTCTCCTTAAGGTCAATGTATCTTAGAGTTGTACCCGTATAATACTTGTCGCCATCATAAAGCCTTACTTTTCTACCCTTTCTTGATTGGTATAAGATGGGAGCATACTCATGGACCTCATGTACATCTTTTGGGTGGCGGTCTTTTAACATAAGCATCAAACTTTCAGCATCACAATCTCCTTCTCCAATTATCAAAACTCCTGATTTCTTGTAACCTAATCCTGCAGCAGATGGAATTATGAATCTTTTTGATATTAAGAGGTCTTCGACAATTGTATCAATATAATCTTCATAATTTTCATTCAATGCAGAATCCTTCATAGCATCAAGCAGGATTTTATTGGCTCCTGGTATCTCTAATAAGGGCTTCTTTTTCATACAATCCAAATATAAAATTAGGTTCTTAAATAATTTATCTGTAAAAAAGCAAACATTTTATAAACAAAAAATGTAGAATAAGGTATATGAAAGAAGTGTTGAGTGTAATAAAGCCAAGTAGTAGTGAGGAAAGGGAAATTAAAAAAATATCAGAAGAGATAAAGCATAAGATTAAAATAAAGGATGCTAAACCAATGCTTGGCGGAAGTGCAGCTAAAGGCACTTGGTTGAAGGGGTCGCATGACATAGATATCTATGTGCAGTTTGATAAGAAAAAATATGCTGGAAAAGGTATTTCTAAGATACTTAAGAAAAACATAGAGAAAAAGTTTGGCTTAAGTCTAGTTCATGGGAGTAGAGATTATTTCCAGTTTGAACATAATGATTTTACTGTAGAGATTGTCCCAATAATAAAGATAACAAAATCCAATGAAGCATTAAACATAACAGATATTTCACCCTTACATGTTAAATGGGTTAAGAAACATAAGGGGAAGGCAGATGAAGTGAGGTTGACGAAAGCTTTTTGCAAAGCTAATAAGATATATGGGGCAGAGTCTTATATCAAGGGTTTTTCAGGTTATGTGTTAGAAATACTTACTATCCATTATGGTGGTTTTCAGAAACTCTTGAAGAAAGCTTCAAGGTGGAAAGATAAGACAATAATTGATACTGAAAATTTTTTTAAAGGGGAGGACATCCTTAAAGAACTTAACAAGGCCAAATTGCAATCCCCTCTGATATTAATTGATCCTGTCCAGAAGGAGAGAAATGCTGCTGCTGGTGTAAGCAAGAAGACCTATGAGAAATTTATCCGTTTAGCTAGGGCTTTCCTGAAGAAACCTTCTGTCGAATTTTTCAAAAAGAAAGAACTGACCATTGAAATTTTAAGGGGGCGGGCTGAAGGTAAAAAGTTGATTCTTCTGGAAGCGGAAGCCTTGAAAGGTAAGAGGGATGTTGTTGGGTCGAAAATGCTTAAAGTCTATGAACATCTTAAGAAAGGCCTGAGGAAAAACGGTTTTGGGGTAGTGTGGGGTGGGTGGGAGTGGAATGGAAAGGCGTTGTTATGGTTTATTGTCGATAAAAAACTTCTTTCTAAGAAGACGCGGCATTACGGTCCCCCAAAAGGGACTGGCCCCAGACTAGAGAATTTTAAAGGGAGGTGGGTTGGGCATAGGGTATATTATGAAAAAGGAATATCTTATGTTAATATTGAGAGAGAATTTAGGGACGCTAAAGAATTTATCAAGGATAGAATTAAAAAAGATTACATTAAAGAAAGAGTGAAAAAAATAAAAGTTCTACTCTAGTTCTAAACACTGTCCGTCTCTCATAAGATGTACGGTCTTACCTAACACATAACCCATGCTAGTAGCAAGCTCAGCCAAAGGTGTCAATTTTGCAACATCTCCATGGGCTGGAATTATATGTTGTGGATTTAACATGTTAATCAAATCTCTATGATCTTCTCTGGCAGCGTGTCCTGAGACATGGATATCAGTGAAAATCCTTACACCTGTTCTAATCAGCTTATCTTCCAAGACAGCTCTATTAGCTTTGTTTATAGGGGCTGGTATTGTTCTGCAAGAGAATATGACATGGTCATCTGGTTTGAGTTCGAATGGTAAGTCCTTAGAGGACATACGATCTAATATTGATCCGGGTTCACCTTGATTCCCAGTGCATACAATTAGGTACTTGTCCCTATTTTTCGCTATGTGCTTAAGCTTCCTCTTGATCTCTCCTGAATACCCAATTATCTCAGCCTTCTTACTGAAATGTATAAGGTTGATGTTCTCAGCTGCTGATATGTACTTGTGCATGCTCCTCCCCATAAAGACAACTTTCCTTTTCATCTTTTGCCCGAAATCCAATACAGAACTAAGCCGAGCAATATGAGAAGCGAAAGTCGTTACAATAACTGCGTGGCCTTTGTTATCAGTCCCAAGCATTACATCCTTAAGCATTTCCCTAGCAACCTTTTCTGAAGGTGTCTTCATGTTGGCATCTGAATACAATGAGTCAACGACAAGTGCTAATACACCTTTCTTTCCTAATTCTCTCAACCTCTGATAATCTGGCTTTTTGCCGAGGATTGGATGGTTATCAAACTTGAAATCATTAGCATAAATGATTATCCCTTTGGGAGTGTGGATTGCAATCATCACTGCCTGCAGTGTTGAGTGTGTCATATTTATGAATTCGATTTTGATATTCTTAGATACTTTTACTGTTGAATTCACGTTCAGAATCTGAAGTTTGTTGTTTATCCTTACTTTATCATCCTTCATAATAGTTTTCAGAACTTCTAGAGTGTAAGGTGATCCGATAACTGGACAATCATAATCAGAAACCATAGAGGATACCCCCCCAACATGATCCAAGTGGCAGTGGCTTAGCACTATGGCCTTTACATGTGGCTTCCAGTCTTCTATAAGGCTATCATCTGGGATAGCGTCTAGGTGTATAAGTTCGTCTTTTGTCAGGTCTTGCCTGGTTATTTCTTCTTCTTGTAGGCTTATAATCTTAGGCAGATAGAATCCCATATCACAGATAACTACTTCATTTTCGTATCTTATGGCAGTCATGTTCTTTCCGACTTCGTTATAGCCGCCTATTGCGCATATTTCTATTTGTGTCATCTTTGGACTTATATGTTGGATCCTTAAAAAGGTTTCTGAAAATTTGATTTACTAATGTGTTGGAGAGATTTTCGGTTTTGTCGGAGAAATAAGTGGAAAAATAGCAGAAGTGTATTAAATAAATTTTAATAAGTAGTATATGCATGAAATTTTGGGTTCTAAAGAAAGAACATTGGTTTATAATTCATAGCCTCAGAAAGCTATTAAAAGAGGAAGTATTATATATTTGTTTGTTTTTATTATTGATTAAGGAAAAGAAAAGTCAACCATTGACACCTCTTGAGAAAGAAGTATTGCTGAAACTTATTAGAAGAAGAGTTTGGGGGAGCAAGCATATAAGACTTTCAACTTTGTTAAATTGTGGTTGGAAATCTCATGAAAAAGGAAAAGTGAAAACAACGATTAAGATACTAATGAAAGAAGGGTATATCATTTGGGCAAAAATGGGAAAAACTGCTTTGCAACTAAACAAAATAAGATCAAAGAATATTATGCAGATGATGGGAGAAAAATGAGATGGGCAAGACTCTTACAATGGTAAAAGAAAAAGAAGCCACTTCAGATTGTACTGCATTTTTGGAAGTTATGGGGGCTTCGCCAACTAATAAGGTGCTTGATTTCTTGATTGAGAACGAGAGGGCAAGTTGGAGCATGAATGAGATAAGCAAGATATCTAATGTTGGTTATTCTACTCTGAAGATTCTACTTCCTCAATTACTTAATAACCATCTGATTTTTGTTGATAGACAGATTGGTAACATTAAGCTTTACAAAATTAATAAGAAGAATAAGATCATTAAACATATATACAAGATCTATAAAGAAATTGAGAAAAAAACACTAAGAGAGTTTGTTTCTTCTTGAGCTAGAAAGGGATTGTGATTGTTTGATATTCTGAATTTTATCTTTTATGCAGAACCCCGAACCTTGAAGTAATTTAATAAATAACCTCCTATAAGTTTATGGCAAAGACGCTGGAGCTTTAGCCCGGTGAGGAGTCACATTAAATAGAAACCAATTTAAAGTTTAAATCCTGTTTTATTCCTATGAATAAGGAGACTGTTGGATTTATTGAAATATTCTTTGCATCCTTGTTATTTGGTCTACTTCCTATTTTAGTAAGGTTTGGGGAAAATTTAGGATCATATAATTTGTCTTTTTTTAGAGTTCTTGTTGCATCAATTTCTATATTTATCTTTGTGCTTTTTTCAAAAAAAGCATCAATAATGCCTTTAAAGTATGAAAAGAAAAAAATGGTACTATTTGGTGCAATTCATGGTTTTATAATATTAGGTTTTTTTCTTTCAGTCCAATATTTGACAGTTGCTTCAGCAATTTTGTTACTATATTCATCTTCAATATGGATTATTGTGTTTTCATATTTCATATTAAAAGAGAAAATCACGAAAAGAACACTTATAGCTCTAGTAATAGCTTTCGTTGGAGTAATATTTGTAATTTCACCTAGTTCTTTATTTGTCAAAGAAAGTTTAATTGGTTCTCTAAGTGGGTTTTTTGCAGGGATTGGTATGGGTCTCGTTTATACTTTATCTAAAACCTTTAAAAAATATGATAAGATATCTCTAACCTTCTGGCAGAATTTAATTGCTATACCTTTTGTCTTACCCTTGATATTTATTGACTTTCCTAAGTTTACATTTACAGATTTGTGGATTGTAATTTTACTTGGCTCATTATTTACTGCTCTTCCTTTTATCCTTATATTTAAAGGATTTGAAAAAATTAATGCTCAAAAGGGAAGTATTATTATCATGCTAGATATTGTATTTTCAATTTTATTTGCTTATCTCATTTTCTCTGAAATTCCTACTATTGGGGCAATTTTGGGAGGAACTTTAATTATTATTGGAAGTTACACAATTATTGCTAAGAAAAAGAATATTGATATAATTGTTGACTGAATCTCTTCATTATTTTTTTAAAATTCCAAAACATCCCCTTCTTTAACAGCCAAAGTAGAATAACTAGGTAGTTCAATAACATACCTGGCTTTCTTTTTAGGAGCTATGAAAGGAAAGAATGGTTTTAGGCTTCTTTTAAGGTCAACTACTCTCTTCTCAGAATCCAACCATAAGACATCTATGGAAAAGAATACAAAAAGCATATGGATTGAGCTTAGCTCCCTACTTTCCGCCCCTACATCTATCACAATCCCTTCCTTATCTTTCAACTTTTTAGAAAACATCAATCCTCTAAATCTGGAGTATAATGTATAGCATAATTTGGCCTTGTTAGCTAACATAAGATCATTACATTTCACTTCAACATACTTTACCATACTTAGACCATGACAAACTACATAATAAAGATTCCTAAAACATCTCTCTACATCACAATAATAATTAAAAGTACAAGGGACAGTATACCTACCATGGGCCTGAAAGAATTCAAGATAATACTACAGAGATTGGAAGATGCGATACTAAACGCTTCCAAGCCCCAAGATACTAGTCAGAAATATAGGTTTGTGGATAAGGCACAGCTGTATTCCAGTGCGATAAGGAACAATACAGAAAGGCTATCCGAGAATCTTTGGCAGCTTATGGAACTTGGAACTGACAACCAGAACAAGAGCAAGATAATCACATTATTCAAGCTTATGCAGATGTTAGAAGAAGGGAATTCGTTGAATGATAAATCCCTAATTGTACAGGAAATGAAGAATGCAGCTTCCACTCTAGTAAGCCCGGCATCCTCCCAATCTATCTCATATAAGACACCGAACATCCCTTCAGAGATAAGGGAAGATGTCATAGCTGATTTAGGTGAGATCATGAGGTGTTATGAGGCTGGATGCTACAGGAGTGCAACTATATTATGTGGAAGAATCTTAGAAGCAGCATTGCATAGGAAATATTATGAAACCACGGGATTTGACATATTGGAAAAAAACCCAGGTATTGGCTTGGGGAAACTAATAGCTAAGCTTATAGAGAAAAATGTTGAACTGGATCCAGCGATAACACAACAAATTCATCTAATAAACCAAGTAAGGATATTTTCTGTGCATAAAAAACAGGCTGCATTCAATCCTAGTAAGAACCAGACTCATGCAATGATACTATACACTTTAGATATAGTGAACAAATTATTTTAATTAGCGTGCAATACTCTTCTTCTATGTCTTTTTATCTTGAAGAATGAATAGAAGACTCCTAAACCTGTTACGAAACCAAAAAGGTGGAAGGAGGGTTGCGCAAGGGACTCTCCGCGGAAGATTTTGAACAAGTACTCTATGAATATAGCAAGGCCTAATAGTGGTATAAGAGTATGCGTTCTTATTAGTCTAGATCCTTTAGCAGATAACGCCCCTAATACTGCATAGATACCCATTGAGGCACCTGCCATAAATAATACTGGAAAGAAAAAGCTTCCCGCCAATGCAATTATTATGCTTGATAGAAGGAAACATATGCCAAAAGCTCTCCAGCTTAAATTGAATTCGAAGGCCAGGAATGATACAACCAGTAAGGCTATTAAGTTTTCTGCCAGATGCTGTAGGTTCATATGGGTGAAGGAAAATGTCAGTAGTCTCCAACTCTCCCCACTCCAGAACTGTCCTCCTGAGAAAGAGAAAACATCGAAGGAGTAAGGGACAAGAAAGAATAGGATACAGAAAAATGCTATCATACCTGCAATTATCAAAACTTTTTTCATCTTTTTGGTTTTCACTCCTTATATTTAAGACATTTTACATAAATCAGTATACCTGTTGCAACAAATGTGGTTACCAATGGTACACTTAATGAAGTGAATTCAATCATTTTTTGAGATTCTTGGCTAATATAAATCGAGTGGTTATTAGG
>CAZUKZ010000041.1:1691-9439 GCA_964621125.1 Candidatus Woesearchaeota archaeon | reverse complement strand
AATACAATTTTATTGAACCTTTTGTTGTTGGAAATTCTTTTAGGTCTGCAAATGCCCACTTTGGAGCGTTACTTAAAATTCTACTATTTCTTTCAGAACTAAATCTATGATCACATTGTGGAATAATTACTAGTTCTTTCCTTTTTGCCATTGTAGCATTAGCTATAATTATTCTTGATGAAGATATTCCAGGTCTTGGATCCTCTTGACCAGCAGCAACAAATAATTCACCTTCGTACACCCTTAACCCAGAAATTATATCATGCTTTCTTGCATCCATTGATGGGGAAAGTAAAAGTATCTTTTTTACTTCTTCATATTCACAAGCCACTGCTGCTACAGTTCCTGCTCCTGCTGACATCCCCATAAGATACAATTCAGGGATTTCTACTCCACAGATCTCTTCAGAATGCTCTAGTACATAATCTAATACTGCTCTTAAATTATTCTGTGAACAATCAGCGTATCTTAAACCTTTAGGTATAACATTTGCTGTCCTTACAACTGCACTTCCTTCATCTTGCAAAATATCTGCTATAGTTTGATATTTATTGTTAAAGCCACCAATAGAACCATCTAGACCAGGAACATTTATCATTATCTTTCCAGAGCGATTAGGATGTATTGCTAAATCCAGATTTATAGTTCTTGCACTATTATCAGGCCTTCTTAAAGTCTCCTCCTCTTCGATTAATCTTTCTATTGTTTTTGTAGTATGAACCATTCTTTCTCCTTATTTAAATAAAAATAAATAAAAATTTTATTCATTATAATCTGTAGGGTTAGCCCTTCTTAAAAAATCACTAGGTATTGCTTTTTCTGTAGCGTAAATTCCTTGAAACTTTCTTTGTGGACCAGTCCTTCTTTCTTGAAACCAGTCTACAGCATCTCCCACTATTTGAACAAGAACCCTATCTTCACTCACTCCAAAAGCCTGCCTTATCCTACTAACAGGTTTTAGTTCTGGATCAAAAGCTGGAACTACGCCTGTATCAAGCCAGCCTCCAGGCTTTATACCCTTATCTAGGCATTCTTCAGGTACAAATACAAGTAAAGTTTTTGATTTTTCCATTTTAACCCCCAAAATCTATGATTACTAGGACATTATTACTATTTAAATGTTTCGTTTTTGTATTTACTTATAAGTGATAACATAATCGAAAGGCTTATAAATAAGGCCATCTCCCAAAATAATATGAATCCTGACGAAATACTGAATTATGCCTTAACTGGAGCCAAATGGCTAGGGGTGGGTGGCGGAGCTTATATTGCAGGAATATTCTCACTTGTTACATTAAGTGCCATAAAAGACTCTTTTGCACCCAAAATTACCTCACAAGGAGAACTAGATTGCCTTGTAGCAAAAGAAGCTCCTAAAGCTGGAGTAACAGGTCCGATTGAAGCAAGGCTTTGTGATCATGATGAAGGTCAAAATTATACCCGGTGGGGAAGAATCAATGTCATTGAAGTTGGTGGCAATTATGCTAACGTCAATACAGTAAAGCATGAATTAAGACATGCAGCAAAGAGCCACCATAAACAGAGTTTGAAAATAAAATCACCATTTATGACTTTTGTAAACCGTTGGCTAAGACAAGAACCGCAAGCTTTAGCTTACGAGGTCCTAGGATTAAAAATCTAATTATTTCCTCGCATGTTCCCACATAAATTCGAAATAACTCCGATAGGCCTTAGCAGCTGCTTCGTTTTCTATGATTATACCTTCAGGTTCGTCTGTCCATATGATCAGGGCAATCTTGTCGCCATAAATATTTGTGACCACAGGCGAGATTACTGATTTAGAAACATACCTTGTCTGCTTAGGATTAGAAGTCGGTGACGCACGGTCTTCTCTTACAATCTCTCTTACGAATATTTTATTTTCCTTCAATTGCCTTACAAGCTGTTTTTGATACTCAGGCATTTTTTCTTCTAACTGACTTTCGTTGCCGAACACTAAATTTTCCTTACTTGACTGCAGAATGTCCTGGAATATTGTTCTTACACCTTTCAATCCTTTGAACAGCCTTACTTGCCCCTTGATCTTGCTTGCCTTATGCCTAGCGTCAAGTTCTGGAAGGATTTGCTAACATCCTCTTCCTGTTCCTTGAGATAAGCCAACAGCCTCTTTGGACCTGTAGCTTGAAACCATTTGACCTTGCCTATGCATACATAACTTGCTAAACCTTTTTCTATCAAATTCTTCAATGAATTGTAGCAACTGCTCCTATCAATCTTCGCTATTTTAGCAATCTTGCCTGCCTTGCTTGAGCCATGGTCGTTGAGTGCTAGATAAACTTTTATTTCATTTGGACTGAAGCCTAAGTTCTCCAAAACGTTTTCTACACTCATATGAACTCAGAAGTTTTAGATCATTATTAATCTTTCCTTTTTGTTGTTGAGAATTCTACTTCATCTTCTAGGAAGAGATCTTAATAGTAAAAAAAAAGAGCCTCATTAGAAGCTCTCTAAAACTTTTTCAAAATAGTTTACTGATTTTATGTCTAAGATTGTTGTCGTATGAAGTAACCATTTTCCATCAGCAGACTTCTTTATAGACGTCTCAATTATCGGCTGCTTCTGCAACTGTTCAATCCTCTTTTCCGACAGTTCTACTACATTGTTGTTTTCCATTTTCTAAAACACCTCCTTGTAAAACTTGATTCAATCTGCCCTTAAAGAAACTAATTGAAAAAAACTAATGGTTTTTCCGGAGAACCCGAAAGGTACTACAGATATGTTAGAATTAGTGTAAATTATAAGAAAAAAATAGCAAAAGTTACTGTCTTGAAAGCCAAACAAGCAAAGATCTAATACTTTCAAACCTATCTGGTTCTTTATCCTCAAGAGATAGTTCAATTACTGAAGTTTTATGCTTTCTAGGAAAAACTGATCCTTTATCTCCAGACTTGTATGGAGGTTCATCAAACTGAACCCCATTTCCCCCTTGTATACCTTTATATTCAACCATTTTAATCTTTATTTGAATAATTTGAAAAATAAAAAATCATTGGCCATCATTAGCTGTAGGCTTTTTCCTGAACATCCTCTTCACTAGACCAATAGTTCCCTTGTATACACACCAAAGCACTAACGCACCAGTCAAAGCGCACACACCACCCTCAGTACTCAATGGAACTGCTGGTGTGAAATTCTTAGCTGTATCAGATGCAATATTTTTGTTGAAATGCCTTGCAAATGGAACTACTCTCTCAATAGGCTTTGCTGTACTTAAATCCTTATAAGAAGCACTTAGTTCAGTATAATCATCCTTAGCGTTCTGCATTGCCCTTCCAGAGCCTCTAAATACAACATCTGAACTTCCTAGATGATAGCCTATTGCTGTATCTAGACAATCTACTGGATGTTCCTGCAAGCAAGTCTTGTCAATAGATCCAGTTGGCGCTTGCCTTACACTGGTATTTGCCTGCTCTTTAAAGTCTTCTACAGTCTTCTTAGCTTGCTCTTTCTTACCACTTAAATTTTGTAAGTATTGGTCCATGAATGCTGGTAATTGAGCCGCTCCTGCTACTCCTAAAACTATAATTGTCCTGTCAGCAACCTCGTCTATAGGTTCCAAAATATATTTGGTTAATTTTCCCATTTTTAGATCTCCTTTTTATTACTATTTTTAAGGATATCTTATATATAAATGTTTCGGCATGTAACCACTTTTGAGTGATAGGTAGCCTGAAACACCAGAATTCTGCAATCTCAAGCCTTAATGCGTAATCTTACCTCAAAACCTTTTACGCATGGACTCAGAGCAAAACTTGGCTCACATCACCTTTCCTGACTGTTGAGCTTGGTTTTATTGTTTATAAAGGAAGGGTGGGCTTTGGATTATATAAAAGTTGTCCTTATTTTCTAGAATCTGTGAGCTGGTCAAATTTAGCTATTTTAGACCAAAATAGAGAAAATATGGCTATCTCACACAGTGTCCATTTTATAGTGACAGATTTATGTGTTACCGTTTGTGTTACCGCAAATGTACCCAAATTTGAGCACTATTTTGTAACCAAACTCCCTTTTTATAATGACAACCTTATAGTTAGTATGGCTAAGAAATCTTTAAAATTTAGAATTTCAGAAGAACAAGAAAAGAAACTCTTAGCTGAAGCTAAATCTTTAGGCTTTCTAAGAAAAGCTGATTATATTCGATTTAAATTATTCATGTCTGATTCAATGAATGACAAACTCAATAAAATCTATGAGAAGGTGTGCCAAGATGGAAACTGAATATGAAATTCAGAGAGGGGAAAGCAGAGGTTTCTTCTGCCCTAATAAATTGTGGAAAGAAATTAAGAAACAAACAAATGATTACATATCTATTTCACAATACATCAGAATGGCAATACTTGAAAAGATGAAGAGAGATGATCCAAAGAGAAAGGATTACTTTGAGGACTTAGTAGAAAAAGAAATATAAAAAATTAAATTATTATTCTTGTCTCATTCTTTCATATCTATCTCGGATATGTTGATGTTCTTCTCTCAACTGAGTAAATAGATCTCCACCCCAAGCAGAACTTTTATGATCGGCTTCAAGTCTTTTGTAAAGACAATCTCCTTCTACGTGGTATCCTTCCTTTCTGGCTTCTGCTACCAAACCATTTTTGAATTCATCAAATTCTCCAGGACTTCTTTCAAATTCACTTCTTTTAACATATAAATCTGCAGTCTCTTTATGATGTATCACAGCTCCATCTTTCCATGAAACCAAAGCAACATAGTCATCTTCTCTATCTGATGCAAAAAGAATCATTGAATAAGTACTTCCATCATGTTCTAATAATAAATCATTTACAAAATCTACACTGGAAAAATATGTACTTGCTAAAATCTCACTTGGCCAATACTCTGTTGGAATATGGTTAAGATCCATGCCTCTCACTTCATCTATTGGAATTCTTTTTTTAATTCCCGTCCTTTCTGGGAAAGGTAATTGCATTTTACGAAAAATCTCCTCAACATTATCTTCTGTTAGATCCATTTTATCACCTATCTCCATTTAAAACATCCTTACTTAAATAATTTACTTTACTCAATCATTGATATTTATAAATCAAGTTCTAACTCCTCAGCAATCTCTTTACTTCTTTTTCTTATTGTAACTTCTATTACTCTTGTAGCGTTAGTTATTTCTCTTTGAGTTCTTGGATCATTATTCAGGATTGTAGCAAGATAAATAGCTGAAGCTACAATGGACTTTGGATGCTTTCCTGCAATCACAGGGTTACCTTCAAGTTGGTTAATAATCTCATATACTTTTGTTATTGTAGTTTGCTTTAATTTCAATCTTGAACAAAACCTTGGGATAAAATCATCCATGTTAGTTATCCCAATTTTCAAGCCAAGTCCTTTCTTAATCAAGCTATATGCTCTTAACAGTTTAGTTCTTGAGATACTTGTGCGGTTAATTATTTCTGAAGGAGTCTTTGGTACTTGGTGTAGTTTACAAGCTCCGTAAACACAAGCATACAAAATACTCAAGTTATCCCTGCCAACATTTAGCTCTTTATCTACTGCTAACTTGAAAAGGAAATAAGCTTCTTTCTTTACCTTGTCGCATAGATTAAGTTTTGAACTCATTATTCCTAGTCTGCGTCTTGCAGTTCGCATATTCTTTTCTCTTGTTGACATTAACCAACTGTTCTTGACGAACTTGCCATTTATCTTTTGAGTTCCAGCTCTAGCTAAATAAGGGACTTCTGCTGTTCTTTTCTCTGCATCACTAACATAAGGGTTAGTTTCAAACGGCATGTCATCTAGAACAAGCCCACACTTTTTACAGATCAATTCCCCAGAGTTTATAGTCTTGGTTTGATCTTTGCTCCCACATTCTGGACATTTAGTCATTTTTCACCGCAAAATACATTATAACAGGCAATACTTTTTTATCTGCTAACTCTTTGATCCTGTCCATAGCTTTCTTTGTATTAAGACATACTTCCATAGTGTAAAATATTTCCATGGCTTCGCCTTCAAACAAATCTCTTATGGGTCTCTTTAGATCAATTCTACGTCTCCTATCGTTATAGAAGACTTTTCCATTAACCTTTATAACTTTATTTAAGTTGCTTATAGGTTGCGTTGGAGCTAGCATTTCGATTACCTCCTAAGTTTTTTGTAGCTCTAAAAAAGATAAAACATATTTTGGTTAGTTGGTCTATATGATGTCTGCCCTTACGGCAATTTGTTTTAGTGGAGTTAAACATCTCATGACATCAGTCTTCCATCTAACCATACATTTCAAGAATTTGTTTAGGTTGTTTTTTGTCATAATCTCCACCTTCCTTATAAGAATAATAGTTCCCATAATATATAAGTGTTCACTTGGTTTCCCTCGTAGAGATTGTTTATCGAACATAAAGTTTTGTTTTTTCATTTTTCGTGTACCTCTCCCTTTGTATTTTTTCACACAAAGAGTTGTATCACTCTCCTTTTTCGTCCCTCTTTTAAGATTAATAATGGCTTACTCCTATTAATAGCTGTTGGCTAAAATTATGTACAATTTGATAAGTTTGTATCAAAATTATGGGATAAATTGGTACAAATTAGTGCTAAAATAGGGAAAAATATATAAATAGTTTATCTATTCTCCAGTAGTAATAAAAATGAAATATCTTAATGAAGAATTAGGAATATTAAAACACTTTTTCCCAGATATTTACTTAGCTAGTTCTCTAAGAGACTATGATGATAATGTTGAAAATATCAGTATACCATCAAGATGGAAAATGCTAAGTCCTTTTGGCTTTTGGACATATGGAAATAAGTCATTAATATGTTTACAAAATTTAACTTTAGAACCAAGAGATCCTGACGATCATAAACAGGGATATATTATATCTGATTTAGAAAGAGAATTATTTGTAGATGCCCCAATAAAAGCTGGAATAACTTCCAAACCTTCAACAAAACCTTCAAGAATAATATCTGGAAGACAAGCTAGAATTGGTTTAGCCTGTGATCCAATTTATAGGGAAGTAAGATTATTTGCTTTAAAAAAATTTGGTGAACCTTTGCCTGATTTTGACGAATCTAAAAATATTTCATTAAGATATATGCCACAATTTTTAGGAGTTTAAAAAAATGGTAGACGAAAAAGACTTCAAAATATTAGAATTGTTAATAGATAATGCTAGAATGTCACATAGAGATATTTCTAAGCAAACTAAGATTCCTACTATGACTGTTATGAACAGGATTAAGAAGATGGAAAAGGAAGGTGTGATTAAACGTTACTCTGCTAAGATAGATCATGAGAAAATTGGATTAGGTATTGTTTCTTATGTTTTGATCAATACCTCTTTTCCTCACGTACAGAAAAAACAGACCACACAAGTAGAGATTGCCAAACAGTTTGCTAAGTATCCTTTTATTTCCTGTATAAGTACATTAACTGGAAAAAAGGATATTTTATTGAGAGTAAGAGCAAGAGATATAAGAGAATTGCAAAGGTTTGTAACTAAGATCGCACAAATTGAAGGTATAGGTAATACTGAAACTATGGTTGTTTTAGAAGACGTTGGAAGGTCTGCTAATACTCACCAAGAGTTGATTAAGTTCATGAGAGATAAAGAATATTCAAAGCAGTTGTTTAAGATGGAGGAGTGTTAGATGCGTCCAATAGATGAAGAATTTTGGACTAGACATTGGAAGATTAAAGAGAGAGTTACAGATGGAGTATCCATACATCGTTTCAAACCTTATACTGGATTAGATGAACCTTTAGGTGGTGGAGG
>CAZUKZ010000041.1:0-1673 GCA_964621125.1 Candidatus Woesearchaeota archaeon | reverse complement strand
ATTAACTTTAACTGAACATCCTTTACTTGATGAGTTAGTAAACTCAAATACTACTTGGAAAACATTTGATGCTGAATCTCTTGTAAGAGCAAAAGTTCTTGATGGTTTAAAGATTCTAGACTTGGGTTCAGGATCAGAACCAACCTATGCACGATGTTCACGTCATTTGGGTGCAATTGTTTATTCTCTAGATGTATATTCTGTACCACAAAATGATCAAGATTACCATTTACAATTGGATTTAAGAGTTTAATAAAAAACAATGAGAAAAATATTAGAAAAAACTGGTGGAGAATTTGATCTTGTTACTTGTGCTTTTTTAGAAGAGGGCGGGTTACATGCTCAACCTCCTGAAAGTTATTCAGCAACAATTGTCCATCCTGTTTTGAAAATTGGTGGTGTTTATCATAATGAAACTTATAGGTTAGAAGGGACAGCTGTTAAATTGGAAGTTGGTTGGCAGTCAAAAATAAGGTAAAATAAAAGAAAATGACAGAACTAATCAAAGTATATCACGGAACCAGGAATTTAGAAGGCATAGCTAGTAGTGGTGCTATAAAATCTTATGATTTCTTATATGGAGAACAATTCTGGTTACGATCAAAAAAAGAATATGATGCACTAACAAGAAAATTTGCTGAAGTTGCAAGAACTCATCTTGAATGTGGGTTATTAATTGGTGATCATAGTGCAGAACCCGAGTTATTAGCAAATGATGAAGCATTAGCAGATCTTATTCAAGGATATGATATTAAAGAAGTTGAAATGTCAGAAAGAGGAGAATATGGAGAGATTAAAAGAGGAGTATTTGTATATCTTGCGTGTTCTCGTCCTACTGCTGGGGGGTATATAGGAACTGGTGAAAATGGAAAAGTAGGAGCTTTATTAGAGGTTGAAATTCCTAGAACTTTATTAAGACCAAGTATCCAAATTTATGAAGGAGATTTCAACACTGTAGAAGTTCCAAAAGAAGTAAGTTTGGAGTATTTACAACAAATTGCCGTTAATAGACCTTATCTTGAAAGAGCTACACAAATATTGGGAGAACATGGATTAGGAAATATTCCAGTTATTGAATTAAAATAAAAATTTAATTCCCCCACACCTTCTCGAAATCCTCGATAACCCTTTGCCCAGAGTAATTTAGGTACATATCTGTCGTAATCAGGCTACTATGCCCTAGGATCGCCTGCAAAGCCCTTATATTGCCTCCTTTGTGGAGATATGTAACTGCAAAAGTATGCCTTAATACATGGGGACTTACAGGTTTCATTATTCTAGCTTTTTCTGCTACAACTTTTACATATTTCTGTATAGTTCTCATGGCTAAAGGAATTGTAGATCTGTGGGAAAAGCATTGTGTTAAATAGAATCTCACAATAGAACTCATAGGAACAACCCTTCTCCTTCCACCCTTACCTATCAAAGTTATACAATTCCTCTGCCATGAGATATTTTCTCTAAGGTTTGCCAGTTCACTTACTCTTAATCCAGTTTCTAGTAAAACATTAACAACTAATTCTTCCTCAAATGACTTACATGATTTTTTCATAGCTTCAATTTCATAATCTTCTAGAGGTTCTCTTTTGTATGTTTTTACCATATCAACTTAGAGGTTGCGATGTTTAATTATCGGATGTCTGAGTAGAGGGGTCTTTAGTGCCCGTTACTCA
>CAZUKZ010000040.1:0-9489 GCA_964621125.1 Candidatus Woesearchaeota archaeon | reverse complement strand
AGATTACCCATTGAACCCATGCCAGATGCTGAATTTCCTCCAGCCGTCCCAAGCTGTGAACCGAGTCCCGCGATAATCCCAGTTATCATGCTACCGATTCCTACAACAATCCCTGCAATCATAGGAGAGAGAAACGAGATTTGAGCCTTTATCGAACCTACAATCTCTGCTAGTAAATCCTTCAACCTTTCATTAACCTTATTAATTCTGTCAAGATAAGTAGCAATGCTTATCAGAGCTCTCGATACTACGGCAGGACCTTTTTGGGCACTGTCGACTAAAATTTTCATCGAACTTTCAATCAGTGAACTAGGATAATTAATTATTGCACCATACTTAGAATTGAATACTGCTTGCCTTATTCCAACACCCCTCTTCCTTATGTTCTGGTTGACTAGGGCTAAAAAACTTCCTGTAGGTGTCCCCTTAAGATTTTTAGCAACATCACCGAAAGCCATCTCTGAAGGTATGCCGCCGCCTATCCTATTACCTAACTGGAACAAAGCGCTCTGGAATTCCTTTTCAAGTTTTTTTGTCTCTTCCCTTATCCCCATTAATCTTTTGGTCCTTACACCATAATAGAACCCAGCACCTACCGCCAACCCGAGAGGTATAAGGAGACTAAAGAGAGCAGCACCCAAACCGAATGGGCCAAATGATTGTGTCGTATCTTTTGTTCCAGCTTTATAATCAAGGAAGTTACCGAATGGGCCAATTGCAACATCGCCTGTAGGGCTGATTGCATGGTAGATCAAAGGGGCAAATGCTATCAGGATTATGAAAATAGTTATCATTATGGCTGTGTTTTTAGGATTGACCAATTTTTCCTGAGGAGTATCTTTATTGTAAACCAACATCCTAAGCTTTTTGTATTGTGGATTACTTTCAAAGATGTCACTTGAACCGTAGCCCATCGGACGCTTTGACATGATACGGTAACCCATAAAATAGACTACTATCGGCAAAGCAAAATTGTACAACAACCCAATCTGGTACCACTTGACGCCCATAAAACCACCTAATAGCGGAAGGACAATCAAACCTAGGATCGGAAGTATTACACCCAACATGTATAAAGTGGTAATAGGACTCTTGACATCCTGGGCAAAGTGTAACATGTTCTCGTACGTACCCTCTAACATTACCTCTAAGGCCTTTTCCAAAACCTCTATCCTCCTCTTGTTGTCTGATTCCAGAAGGGATGATTGGATAAGGTTAAAAGATTCCACAAAGTCTAAGTTGTATTTTCTCCAATAAGCAAGATAATGATCCAAGGATTCCTTCATTGTAGCGAAACGTTGAGTTTCAACATCCCACACAACCTTCCTTAAGTCCAGTGCTAAAGGATGACCTACATGTTCTCCAGCAAACTTTATAGCATGCTCCAAGTTAGAGGTATGGCGCATGTAAATTACAACATACAATATGCATATAACCATCTGATTAGATGCAGCTAATCTCCATTTTGTGGCCAAGTGCTGAGGATACTTGGATAAAGGTTTCATGAGTATGACCCCTACTATGACAATGAATAATCCCAAAAACCACTGAGGATTAATCAAACTTTCAACAGCCTTTGTTGAAGTATCCATGTCAACTAATGAAATCAAGAATGTGATGATAATTATAGCAACTCCCAATATAAATGACCCAATTGCTGAGAGAGCGGCTAAACTATAGGCACCGCTAGGTGTAATATTAAGGTGAATAGCCTTTATTGACTCCTTCAGTTCAGGAAGTTCTTTTTCAGGAGGTTTCATCTTGATAAGTTTTTCAGCGTAATTGCAGGCACGCTCATAAAAAGTGTTTGACATGTGCAAGGCCTCTCCCCTGAAAGTAGAATAGTCTTTTGAGAATACTTGCTGGGAAGATGGCTGATCCATAATACCACCAACTTGGTCTCCCAATTTAGAACCATACTTTTCTAAGATCTTTTTCGTACCCTTATCTATTGGCTGCATCTCTACCTCTTTTATAATCCAAACTATAAGATTAATTTATGAAAGAATGTTTATAAAAGTTTAGGTAGACCTAATGATTAAATTGTTTTTCATATTCTAACACAAACCTTACAACCTTAGGCGTGAACTCTTCTATGTCTTCCCTTATTGCAAGTTTGTTTAAGGAGAAAGATTCAAACTCATTATATGCCTGGTCCAAGAATCCAGAAACATCACTACAAAACCCATCATTATGCATCCTTTGGGTTGTTAATACCTGATGGAAATGAGTATACTCATGACCCATTGTTCTCAACTTTCCTTTCTTTGTACCATTATAATATCCATGCATGAATACATGATAAGCCGCCAAAGCAACTCCGTATACCATTGCCCATTTAGGTGTAAAAGCGAGCAAAGGAGCTAACGGAGAAATAGAAAAACCTGCTGGCCTAATTATTAATTTGTCTATCTTATTATCCTTCTCCCAATCAATAAAGTCCGCGTAAGGCGGGATTATGCCAGTAATAAGGGAAACCCCATAAGTAAGTATTCCTGAAACTTCTTTTTGCTTGCAAGAACGTTTAAGAAGGCCCCAAAAATCTTTGTATCCTGACAAAGGATTGAAAAAACGATTGTCTACTGTGATGTTCATGTTCTTTGCCAGTTGATGTATCATAGATTTATGAAATTCCAAATTCTCATAAATATCATTGAAGCTTTCTGGTATGTCACCATGTAAGAGAATCTTATCTGGTTCATTAAGAAATTTCAAAGAGTCCACTGGGTCCATATGGAGAACCCTACAATAGTGTTCTGTAGCTTGTTCTAAATCACCTTGTAAGAAAGATACCCTTGCCTCATCTTTCAATGAATTTACTGTTTGCTCTACCTTACATACTTGCTCTAGCCTTCCTGAATCCTGTCTTTGTGTCATATTTTCTGTTGGAATTGCTACCCATTTAAATATTTTTTCCACTCAATAGTGGTGAAAATAGAAAGATTTATAAAGGATTGTGTCTCAAAAATATTAGATAATTCTTAAAATGAGTGAGCAAAACGAAACAAAAACAGAAGAGGAGAGCGCCTTAGATGGTGTTGTGCAAGCTACTCTAAACACACTAAAAGAAAACAGAGTATTAGCTGCAGGATTGGCCGCCTACTTTGTCACAGGGACTGCTGATGCGTGGATTACAGCAGATGCTATTAATTCGCAACTTATTGGCGGAGATACCAGTTTTGAGGCGAATCCAGTGATAAGGACATTCATGGACCATCTTGGTGTAGAATGTGGGCTGATAGCATACAAGGGGATGATTGGTGGGGCGCTAGGATTAGGTGCTAAGAAGGCTGAAAAGCTTCCTAAATGGGATACCCGAGTCAAGCGAGCCATAGATAAAATTCCTGTGCTTAAGAACAGATCAAGACAATTTTGGGCATCACTCCCATTATACGCAGTGAGTGCTGGGCAGGCTGCCGCAACATTGAGCTGGACTTATCTTAAAATGTTCTATTAAGAGATCAGAACAATAAAATTGTAAGGAGGAATATTAAATGACTTCAGCCAAAATCCAGCCTAAATATTGTGTAGAAACCTTAAGTGGATTCTCTTCTTTCCCTATGAAACATTTGCTAAAGGACTGGATCTCTGATCACGGTCGTTGGGCAGCTTTATCTCTGTGGAACTACGATTGGGTGAATTTGGGATGTGGTTCCAGAAAGGATGCTATTGCTTTTGCTCAAGCCAAGAAAGAATTTTGGTCTCATGGAAAGAAAAAAAGTTATTAGTGTAGACCCTTTTAATGTTAAGACTGAAAAGATATCTGATAGTCATGAGATTATTCAATCTGATGGTTTAGATTACTTAACTGAAAATTCTCGTTATGGGGCTGTTAATGTGTGGACTAATGCAATTGATAGTCATGTCTTAACATATGGGATAGAGAAAACTTTAACAAAGCATTTTCCTAAAGATACAATGGGTGTCCCGATAGTTCCAGATTCGTTTTGGCAAAGTCGAGAATATCGTAAAGCAAAGTGGGAAGCCGATACGTATATTGATGCATTAGTCTCAGCTATTCGTAAAGCTACTGGACATAGTGGACTTTTTATATCAACTGGTTCAGAACCTTTAGAAGAGAGGGCACAAAGATTCTTTCCAAAGACTTATGAAATTTCGGGGTGTATTAAGATTTTTTGTGACATTTATGCTAGAGGTTAACTTTGAAAGAAAAATAAAGAAATACTCCTGTTTTTATTCAATTAATCTCTTGCACTAATACATCTCCTCACGAACAGCTTTCTTCAACCACTCTTCCCATTCAAAAGCTATCCTCTTACTATCCAAAAAACCTACCTCTTCTTTAACTTCCCTTGAAATTCTAGCGAACTGGTCATTTGACCAAATCACAAATCCCGCCTCCAACATGTCCGGACGCTTTGCCCTTTCAGAATATTCAATAAGCTTCTTCTTCAAATCTGCCCTCAAAGTAATATTATTCCAGATACCATCCCAATTGCCGGCCCATTCCTTTACATTAGCACCAATCATCTTCAGTACATCTGAATCACCATTAATTAATTCTGGGGTAGGCTCAAGTTCGTCAGTCTTAGAACTATACTTCATGAGGTCAACAAAACCGCCTTCTGTCAAAGGATCCTTGTCCCAAAGTTTTCTTACCTCTGTAATCGAAGTTATACGCCTCCATTTGTGTAAGCCATCAGGACTTCTTAAAGGATTAGCAACAGCGATTATGTCAGTAGCCTTAAACGATGTTGCAGGAACACCCAAATCATGGACTACTCTATCAAATACGCCGTAAGGAGAATCAGCGTGCAATGTTCCCGCTACTACATTTGCGGAGGCACCAATTCTCATTGCTTCATAAAGTGCTATAGCCTCCTTACTTCTTACTTCTCCTACAATCAACGATGAATCACCCATCCTCAAAGACGTACGGATACCTTCGGCGGCGCCCATCTCTGTTCCACCTTCAGTCAATGCGGAACGCACCTTAATCGGCTGTATATCATATCCTAATTTCCTTAAAGCAGTAGTAGGCAGTTCAAGAACATCCTCTATTGTAATTATCCTATACTTCCTCATTATCTCAACAAGGCATGATCCAAGGAATGAGGTTTTTCCACTGGACCTAGTACCAGCTATAATTAAGCTCCTGGATCCTGCAATTAGAAAACTCATTAACCCAGCCGCCAAAGGATTGATCATCCTAACCTTTGTCATCAAGGCCAAAGTCCACGGCGTATCCCTATGCCTCCTGAAAGAGAATGCCAAACCGTAAGGATTTAATGGCTTTGTGATTATAGAAACTCTCGCCTTGGCATAAGGAAGGTGAAGTTCTGTATCCAAGATAGGATTTGCCTCATCCAACGGCCTTCCAGACAAGAGCCTGAACTTAGAGCCCCAGCTTTCCACATCACTCCGTGCAGGAATTATGTTTGTTGTGCAGTTGTCATAGTCCCCATGCAAAACAAAAAGCGGAACCTCACCATTCGGAGAATTGACTGTGATATCCTGCACCTTCTGGTCCTTGAGTATTATCTCCATGAACCCAAACCCGATAGTATGCCTCAACAGAATCTCACTAAGCTCCTTGACTTCCTTGATACTTAAGTCAATATTTTGGTTATCTGCCAACTCCCTCAAAAGGTCCTTCCCGATATTAGAAAAAGTCATACGCAATTTCTCAGGTTCCAAGAACTGCTCATCCTTAGGCTGATGTTCCATAAGCACGTTCTTTGCAAGGTCGACAAGTGCGTACTTATCTTCATTAAGCTTGAATTCAGGCGGAGTCATATGGTATAAATATTTAATATCTCTTGGTGTATTGAAAATTGTAATTTCGGTGTTCTTGTCTATAGTATAGACTTCCATTTCCTCCCCATCCAATGGTGGCCTTGCCATAACTTTGGTAAACATGAAATCAGGAGTGATAGTAGCCCTGAATATCTGTCTGTAAGCATTTCGATCACCAAGAAAATATCCTGCCAGATAAGGCTTGGCAATTGTCATAAGTTTTGTCTTTGCAAGCATATTATAGATCTCTTCCAATAACTTTAGAAATACCTGTCTTGACTGTTGCTCTTCTTGAGTCACTGCTCTTTTCTGTTTTATGTGTTCCATACGGATTATACGTTTCAGTTCAACAAAAGCACCTATAGGGTCTGACCTAAGAAGCTCGAACATGATGTACCTTATTATGCCATGACGTTCAGCTAGTATACCTGGATGTTCAAATGCTGTACCCATGGATGTTGGGCTTAACGCCTTACGCCTCCTTGTAAAATAAGAGAATACGTTTGATATCTCCATAAGCATCAGCGTCTGCTCTGAAGAATAACTGTAGTTTCTTCTCTGCGAAAAAGTTATCCTGGATACGGATGGGTTGGCGGCAAGTTTGTCTATGGTGTCCATCATTACCGTAGGACTACCTTCGATAGAAGGAGAGTATGGGGTAGACTCATAATTGAGCCTCATAACATCTTGCACCCCTTCCTTTACAATCTTGTAACCGCCTGGCGGTATGTTTTGGCTATGAGTCATGTTACCACTTTTAAATTATCACACAAAGTTATTAATCTGTATAACAATACTTAGTAATTAACTATCTTAAAATAGTTTTCGTAAGAAAAAATGCCAGAAGATCTACAAACCGAGGCTGTGCAGCAACCAGCACAAGCGTATAGTTATGATGATGTGATAATTGAACTAACCAATAGGCTGAGAGTCTTGGAGAGCAAGCAGAGCCTTTTAGGAGAAAGACTTCTTGTAGTCAATCAAAACATGATTGAGGAGTACAAGAAGCTTATGAAAAGAATCAAATCAGTTGATGAAGAAATCAAAGATATCAAGAACGATGTGAGGAATGTCAAGAATATTCTGAAACATCTTGCAGAAGAAGCAAAGACTTTCGCAAAAAAAGATAGCTTGAAAGTTTTGGAAAAGTATATTAATCTGTGGAACCCTCTAAATTTTGTGACAGAGACAGATGTCCAGAACATTGTGAGAAGAGAGATAGAGGAATCCAAACATGGTAAACGACGTACCTCCCACTCAAGAAGTACTTGAGATGCAGCAATCAGGGAATTCAAGACAAGAGATTGTGCAGAACCTTCTCACTGAAGGTTACACTCAACAACAAATATCTGATGCTCTCAACCAAGCATCAATAAAAAAGGGGATTGAAGGAAACATGGCAAACGAAAATCAACCAAGTTCAGAGATGCAGGTCTCTGCTTTAGACCAAGAACCAGCTGCACCGCCTACAGAACAGGCTGCGCCAGCAGCAGAACCGAGTGCAGAAGGAGATATTCCTATACCTACACCAACGCCACCACCTGTGCAAGAAGCTGCACCAGAAGTGGCTCCAGGAGCCTATACTCAAGTTCCATCTCAAGCACCGGCACAACAGGTGCCTTCAGGTGCGTATCCACAACAAGTCCTTCCTCAGGGTGGGATAGGAGGAGCTTATGAAGACATGCAATCTCTTGTCGAGGAGATTATCGATGAAAAATGGCGAGAAATGCTTGCTTCTTTAGGTGACATCACGGCATGGAAATCCCATATGGCAGATGAAACAGAAGCTATCAAACAAGAGATATTGAGGATACAGAGTAGGTTTGACAATCTTCAAGCTGCAGTGCTTGGCAAGGTTGATGAGTATGGCACCAGTGTTAAAGACATAGGGTCTGAAATGAAGGCCTTGGAGAAAGTCTTTGAAAAAATACTTGAGCCTCTGACTTCAAACATTAAAGAATTAGGTAAAATTACTAATGGTTTGAGGAAGCATAAGTGAAGTCCTAAAAAATTATTTTTTTCTATTAATAAAAAACAAATTATAAATATGGGATATACCCTAATCTTTCTTTGCGCCGGCAATGAATCTGACCACCTGCGCTGCTATAAGGAGTATCATGATAACTCCCAAAATCCTTGGATGAAAAAGAATCTTTCCTATATTCTCATTCAGACCAGAAGAGGCTACATCTGTCACATTATTTGCTCCACCGTAAATCTCGTGTATCTGAGTTCCATAAACTTGAGTCATTGCGTAAATGAATATGGTAACAGCCACAATTACAATTATCCAAACCATACTTCTCTCTGAGAACACTGATACTACTGTTTCTTCATTAACACCAATGAACAAAAAGAGCAAAACAATCATCAATACAAATATAAACAAAAGTATGAACCAAGGTGTAAAAATGCTTACCAGCTTCATCAGTTCTGGTGTAAGTATGAACAATAAACCTAATGCAAAAGCAACAATAGAGTTAAGCCCCTTATTATCACCAAAGATATTAGTCTTACTCAACAGTGCATAAAGCACACCGAAGACTAAAAAAAACACAAATACTGGAGTAAAATAATTTAAGATCCCTATGTCTAATATTGTTGCCATTTTATCTAAGGATTATTGCCGCCCCTTCCTAATTGTCCATCCAACTCCTCCAACCCTTTCCTGAGTGCCCCTCTACTTTTGGACCACGCACCGCCAGATGAAGGAGACTCTCTAGTAATGAAATATATTAGTAACACAAACGCACCCAATCCTATCAACCAAGCCTGGTCTGCTCCAGAAATCTGAAGCCAAGCTGGTAGATTAAGCTGCATGCTTGTACCCCCCAAAGCCCAAACAACACCCATTATGCCAAATATTAATGCACCTAACAACCAAGCACCCTTGAACTTCTCAGAGCTCAAGCCAAAGATTCCTAAAATTATCAAAGTTGCAATTATTATTAAAACAATTAATGAAATCCTCGGAAGGAATGTGTTGAAAACGCTAACAATGCTCTGCACACGAACAACCAAAAATGCTAGTATGAAGGCTATGACTACATTAAATTTTGTACTATCCTGTCCGAAAATTCTTGCTTTCTCTAAGACGCCGAAGCTCATGACAAATACTAATATGAAAGGCAAAGCTACCTGGTAGAAGCCCATGTTCTCTAAGTTACTTATCAAACTACTAAGATCTATATTCTCAAAAACCATCAATCATCACTCTCCTCGCTACTAGATGAAGCTGATCTTCTTCCACCCACAACATAAGCTATGGTGCCTATGATAACAACAAGGAAGATTACCGAGGGAAGTATCACATCTACTGAAGTGCTTGGACCAGAGATATAACTCCACACCGTTTGTAACCATCCTAACGAGTACATGAATATCAATAGTACACATATAAATATGACTACCATGAGGAACATGACCCAGCCTTTCTTATCTTCAAGATTGAACTGCTTATCTCCCATGAATGAACCAACTAACATAAGGAAGCTGATTATAATGATAAGGCCTAAAGCAATCTGAGGTAATGATACCTGTATTACTTTCACGACTTCTTTTGCTGCCACAACAAAGAACGCTATGACAAAAGCAACCATAGAATTAAGATTCCTCTTAGGATACTCTTCCTTATCAATCTTATCTACCCCAAAAATCCGAGTCTTTTCAAGGATACCGAAGACTATTGTAAAAACTAACAAGAAAGGTAAAACTACATCGAAAAATCCGAAG
>CAZUKZ010000039.1:0-9672 GCA_964621125.1 Candidatus Woesearchaeota archaeon | reverse complement strand
TATGTCCAAAAGTTTCAAGATAGCCTAAAGAATTATTTGGGAATGAAAAATGCAATTGCTACATGTAATGGGACTATGGCATTACACATGGCCTTGCTGAGTTTAGGCATTGGACCAGGAGATGAAGTTATTGTACCTTCATACACATTTATAGCCTCTGTGAATTCAATAGCTTACACTGGGGCAAAACCAGTTTTTGCTGATTGTACCTTAGATACTTATAATCTTGACCCTGAAAAGATTGAACACATTATCACACCAAAAACAAAGGCAATAATGCCAGTACATCTTTTTGGACAAACTTGTGATATGGATCCTATAAAGGAAATAAGTGACAAACATAATATTTTTTTGGTTGAAGATTCTGCTGAGGCTCTTGGGAGTGAATATAAAAGAAGAAAAGCAGGTTCGTTATCAGATATTTCCTGCTTCTCATTTTATTCTAATAAGATGATAACATG
This sequence comes from Candidatus Woesearchaeota archaeon, assembly GCA_964621125.1. Classification (GTDB taxonomy): domain Archaea; phylum Nanobdellota; class Nanobdellia; order SCGC-AAA011-G17; family GW2011-AR17; genus CAZUKZ01. Next base: position 9,211 of record CAZUKZ010000039.1, on the reverse strand, counting down.
TGGAGAGGGGGGCGCTTGTATGACTAACAATGAGGAGATTGCTGAGAAGTTAGGTTTACTAAGGTGCCAAGGAAAGGAACTAGGAAGTGTATTAAATGAAAGGGGCCTACCTCAATTTTACCATTCTATCTTAGGCTATAATTATAGGATGACTGATTTGCAGGCAGCAATAGGGGTTGCACAAATGAAAAAACTTGAAGGTTTCATAGAGAAAAAAAGAAAGATTGCATCAATTTATAATGAACTTCTTGCAGGTACACAGATAACAGTACCGGTAGAGAAATCTTGGGCTAAACACACATATTGGCAATATCATGTGATGTTTCCTTCTAAAGAAGCAAGGCTTATTGCAGTAAAAAAACTAGAAGGGGCCGGTATAACTAGTAGGGAACCGTTTTATCCTATACATAAACAACCTTTCTTCAACACCGAAGATGATTTGCAGAATACTATGAAAGTCTACGAAAGGGGAGAAATTCTTCCAAATAGTATGACCTTAAAGGAAGAAGATATACAAAGAATTGTGGAACTGATAAAGTAACTTGTTTAAGAATAGAAAAAAGATACATAACTCTTATAAACAATATGCCTATCCCAAAAAAAGGTGATATAATGAAAGTTTTAGTTGTAGGAAATCAAGGATATATTGGCCAAGTCATGACAGAAATGATGGTAAGAGAAGGTTTTGATGTTGATGGGATTGACGGTGGTTATTTTAAGGATGCTCAATTAATAAAGAAACCTAAGGAAAATCTTCAAGTTAAACAAATCTATAAAGATGTAAGAAATCTTGTTCTCGACGATGTAAGGGGATACGATGCTGTGATCCAACTAGCAAATTTGTCTAATGATCCTATTGGGGAACTTAATCCTGGCTGGACTCAACAGGTTAATCACGATGCGACAGTTAGACTTGGAAAATTAGCAAAAGAAGCTGGGGTACAGAAATACATATTTTCATCTTCATGTAGCCTTTATGGGGCAGCAGGTAATTCTGAATGTGACGAGACATCTGAGTTTCATCCAGTTTCTGCTTATGCTAAGTGCAAGGTTAGTGCTGAAATGGCATTGTCTAAATTAGCTGACGAGAATTTCGCCCCTGTATTTATGAGAAATGCAACAGCTTATGGAGTAAGTCCGAGGATGAGATTCGATATAGTTGTTAATAATTTAACGGCTTGGGCGGTAACCACAGGGAAAATCAAGATATTAAGCGATGGTATGCCTTGGAGGCCTCAAGTACATATAAGGGATATATCTAATGCTTTTATAGCTACACTAAAGGCCCCAATAGATGATGTACGTAATGAAGCATTCAATGTAGGAATACTTAATGAAAATTATAGGGTAAAGGAACTAGCAAAATTTGTAGAAGATGTTGTACCAGGAGCAGAATTAGAAATCTTGGGTAAAATTTGTAATGATTCGAGATCATATAAAGTAGACTTCACAAAGATTTACAAAGTTTTAAAACATTATAAACCTCAATGGACCGTGAGAAAAGGAGTTGAAGAATTATATTATACTTACAAAGCAATTGGTCTTGATATGAATAAATTTGAGCATGAAGACTTTGTTACTATAAAGAAATATAAAAATATGATGACAAGAAACGAAGCAGATAATAATTTATTCATTAGACCTGGTTTTTTTCAAAATTAGTTTCTTATTATTTTTTTTACATACCTTGCAATTGCTAGAGATGCAGTCAAGCCAGGAGATTCTATGCCTATGAGATTTATCATGCCTGGTAAACCAGGCTCCTCTCTAATAACAAAATCTTTAAAGCCCCCTTTAGGACCTTGAATCTTTGGTCTAATCCCTGAAAAATCAGGATTTAAATCGTCTAATTCAAGAAATGGAAGAAATCTTTTAGCTCCTAAGTAAAAAGATTGTCTTTTATCTTCAGCAATACCATAACTTAAGTCATTAACATATTCTGTGTCAGGACCTAATCTCATTTGTCCATTTAAGTCAAGTGTAACATGGACTCCCAACCCCACAATATTTTTGTGAGGTGCAGGATAGATTAGGTGGGATACGAGTTTACTCTTTTTAGAAGATACACTAAAATAATCCCCTTTACAATAATGGAGATGGTACAATTTCTCCTGTAAAGCGAGATTTGCAACTTCAGCACCATGAAGTCCGGCAGCATTTATAACAATTTCTGATGTGAACTCGACTGGTCCATCAGGAGAATCTATTGTAATCAAATACCCTGAACCTAAATGCGATATTCCTGTTAAAGTCGAATTATAAAGGATTTCTGTCCCCTTAGATCTCGCTTGTGCAAGGTAATATTGCATAAGTTCATGAGAATTAATAATCCCAGTAGATGCCGAAAACAAGGCTGTGTCTGCAAGGATATTTGGTTCAATAGTTGATATCTGATCTTTTGATAACATACTGATCTCTTGAACACTACAATTACTTGCGTTTTCAAGAAGTTCCTCTAAATACCGACCTTCATCTTGATTAGTCGCAACTATGAGTTTCCCTATTTTCTTATAAGATATGTCATAACGCTCACAAAGATCATAAAGAAGTGCATTACCTTGAATACACAAATTAGCTTTTAAGGAATTAGGTTTATAATATATTCCAGCGTGGATCACTTCACTATTTCTGCTGCTTGTTTCCTGTCCAAAAGTAGGGTTTTTCTCTAGAAGAAAAGTATGTTCATCCCCTAATTCAGAAGCAATAGCTAAACCAACCACTCCTGCGCCAATGATTGTTACATGAGCATCCATCTTAATCTTCCCAAGTTTTCCATGGAACATGTCCGGCTTCCCACATGCTATTAAGAACCTTTGCGTCCTTAGGTGTGTTCATACAATGCCAAAACCCTTCATGCTTAAAAGCAGAAATTTTATTTTCTAATGCTAATTTTTCAAAAATTTCTTTTTCTAGTTCCCAACCATGTTGGAAGTAGTCAAATATTCTTTTATCAAAAACAAAAAATCCGCCATTAATCCATTGCTTAAGAATTGGCTTTTCTTTAAATTGGGTAATAAGACCTTCATTTGAAAATTCTATAATTCCAAATTGTGATACTGGTCGGATTGAGGTTAGTGTAGCTAGAATATCCATATTGTTATGGGATTTTAAAAGCTCATTAAAATTGACATCTGAAAGATCATCACCATAAGCAACAAAAAATTTATCACTATCAATTAAATGCTTTACTTTCATTAATCTTTCGGCTTTTGAAGATTCCTGTCCTGTATTAACAAATGTTATGTTAAACTCAGAAGAATCTCTAAAATACTCTTCAATTTTATGTCCTAAGTAACCAAGACAGAGAATAAAATCATTAAACCCATAACTAGCATACATTTTCATCAAATGCCAAAGGATTGGTTTTCTATTAATCTCAATAAGAGGTTTCGGTATTTCTTGAGTATATTCACCTAAACGTGTACCTTTCCCACCACATAGAATCACAACTTTCATTATAAGAAATAATCCTCAATCTTGTTTATAAATATTATGATGGAGAGGTACTTTTATTCAAAAATAGCCAAGACACTAAATCAGTTAATTTTTTAAAGAAACTAAAGTTTAATGCAAGTGATGGAGATAAAAAGACTTAATCTTGGATGTGGGAGAGATATAAGGTCAGGTTGGATTAATTTAGATTCAGTTAAGTTATGGGGTGTTGACGTTGTACATAATATAGAAAAACTGCCGCTGCCTTTTAAAGATAAAGAATTCGATGAAATCTTATGTCAAGATATTTTTGAACACCTTGAATATATTCCTGTTCTGCAAGATTTACATCGTATATTAAAGCCCAATGGAAAGATAAAGATTAGGGTGCCTCATTTCACCTCAAGAAACAATTTTATTGACCCTACTCATAAAAAAATGTTCTCCATTAAGACCTTTGAATTTTTTATAAACAATTTAAATGTTAGAAATTACTATTTTGATTTTCATTTTAATAAGATGATTTATTCTAGGATTAAGTTTCAGAAGGGGTTTTTATTGTTTAATCATATTATAGAACCTATCGTTAATCTTAGTCCTAAACTCCAGAATTTATATGAATCTACCATTTTATCGAGAATCTTTCCTGCCGAAAATATCTTAGTTGTTTTACAAAAATAGTAATTAATGTATAGGATAGATACAACAGATGCATAACAGTTATAAAGGCTAATTCTAGTTCGTTATAATAAAAATCTATTATAAAAATACTAAGTGGAGGAGTATAAATTGGAAGGAAAAAATGCTTTAATAACAGGAATTACAGGTCAAGACGGGTCTTATCTTGCTGAGTTTTTATTAGATAAAGGGTATAATGTTTATGGGTTAGTAAGAAGAACATCAACGGATAGTACAGGGAGAATACAACATCTCATAGATGCTGACAAGGTAGAAATTATCAGTGGTGATATGCTTGATCAACTTTCATTGATACAAGCTTTGCATAAGTCAGGTGCAGAAGAAGTATATAACCTAGCTTCAATGTCTTATGTTAAAGCTTCATGGGACCATCCTGTAGCAACTGCTAATTACACAGGGGTAAGTGTAACTAAGATGCTCGAAGCGATAAGGGCAGTAAACACTAAGATTAAATTTTATCAAGCTTCAAGTAGTGAGATGTTTGGCAAGGTCACCGCAGTTCCACAGGTAGAGACAACATCTTTTTATCCCAGAAGTCCATATGGGGTTGCAAAGTTGTTTGGCCATTGGATTACAGTAAATTATAGGGAAAGCTATAATCTTTTTGCAAATAGCGGGATACTATTCAACCATGAAAGTCCAAGAAGAGGTATGGAATTTGTTACAAGAAAGATTACCCATAATGTTGCAAAGATAAAGCTTGGACTCTCAGAGGGATTTAAGCTAGGTAACATGGATTCTAAAAGGGATTGGGGTTTTGCTGGAGACTATGTAAAAGCAATGTGGATGATGCTTAATCATCATGAACCTCAAGACTTTGTAATAGCAACTGGAGAAACACATAGTGTTAGAGAATTTGTTGATGAAGCATTTAAACATATAGGCATAAGTGATTGGTCAAACTATGTTGGTACAGATCCAAGATATATGCGACCGGCAGAAGTGGATTTGCTTATCGGAGATTATTCCAAGGCCAAAAATGTCTTAGGTTGGAAACCTACCGTATCATTTAAGGAGTTAGTAAGTATGATGGTCGATGCCGACATAAAACTACTAAAGAAAAATGAGAGTTCTAATAACAGGTATTGAAGGTTTTGTAGCCCCTCACTTAGCGAGGCTTTATACTGGAACTGCAGATGTTTTAGGTACTTACTATAATGCGCCTACAGGGCTTAATGGCATAAGTAGTAAGTATATGGACATTACTGATATGGATTCGGTGAGAGCAGTTATATCTTCTTTTAGACCGGATTTGATATTTCATTTAGCAGGATTCAGTTCGGTTGGTGAATCTTGGAATAAGCCCAGGGAGACATTCAAGATTAATGTTGAAGGGACGAGAAATCTACTAGATGTTACTGATGAATACAAGTTAAGTCCAAAGATCTTAGTGGTATCATCTGCTGAAATTTATGGTGTGTCTAAGAATCAGCCTATCAAAGAGTCAAATGCTTTAAATCCAATAAGTCCTTATGCTAAATCGCGGCTAGAACAAGAGAATGCTATAAAAGATTACCCACATTTAAATATTATAATAGCAAGAAGTTTCACTCATACAGGACCTGGACAATTACCTAATTTTGTCTGTGCATCTTTTGCTAATCAAGTTGCCCAAATAGAGAAGAGGTTGGGTGATTCAGTGATAAGACATGGAAATTTGTCCCCTATAAGAGATTTTTTGGATGTAAGGGATGTTGTTATGGCGTATAAGGTTTTATTAGAAAAGGGGCAATCCCATGAATTATATAATGTAAGTTCAGGAAAAGGTCATCCTATAAAGGAAATCCTAGATTTACTGATATCCTTTTCTACCGTAGATATAAAGGCAGAAATCGATCCATCAAGGGTTCGGCCTGCAGATATACCTGAACAAATTGGTGATAATACTAAGATATGCAGAGAAACAGGATGGAAACCCATAATCCAGTTTGAAGACACCTTAAGGGATATGTTGAACTATTGGAGAAACAGAGAACTTGATTAGGTGATAGGGATATGGTTAATGATAATATTGATTTAGAGATTAAAAATAATATCAAAACATGTTTAAATTCAATAGGCATTACAGAAAAAACTGAGTATTACAATTTTGAATTTGATAATTTATTAAATACTGTAGATAGATCTAAGTTCCTTTTGGAGCTAGTGAACTACTTCGAAAGAATTGATTTGAAGGGAAAATCCGTATTAGATGCTGCATGTGGGCCTGGAGGGTTAGCCATTTTAGCAAGTAAAGCTGGAGCTAAAGTTACTGCAGTAGACATTGATTCTACAAGAATAAATATAGCAAAACAAATAGCCGATAAAGAAAAAACTAAAATAAACTTCTTTAAAGAAGACTTGAATAATAGAATATTTGATAAAGGAGAATTTGATATAATATTCTCTATCAATACTTTAGAACACATTAATCCTCGAAAATTGATTAAGAATTTATTTTATTACTTGAAACCTGGTGGTAAAATAATACTCAAGACGCCAAATAAATTTTTTCCATTTGAAACTCATACAAGAGCATTTTTCATACAGTTTATGCCAGTAAAATTAGTGGATTTTTATTTAAGACGGAAGTATAAGAGTTTTTTTAGTTATTATAACAGTTTTTCTGAAATTAAGTTATTAAATTACCTTAACCTAAAAAGAAATTTAGATTCTTTGCCAAAGTACGGCAGAAGGTATTCTATTTATCCAGTATTTCACCCCTTTTTCCCTAAAATAAATAACTTTCAATTGGATTATAAATTTTTGAAAATTTTTAAATTTTTACAAAAATTCAAAATAGTAAATAAAATTTTAACAAGCAAAAAAGTGAATTTAATTGCCCAAAGTTGGATAATTATTGTTGAAAAAAGAGAGTGAGAAAATGAAGATTTACAAAAATATACCGGACAAATGGTTATATTTGACTATTTTAATCTTAGGAGCTTATTTTGTCTATCGATTAATCAACCAATCCCAGATGATTTTTCAATTCCCACTAGAGACAACTAATGATTATGGAGCGCATATGGCCCAATTATTTTTATTAGCAAAATATGGTTTTCATCAAATTGTTCCACAATGGTACAATGGATTTAAATTATTTTTACTATACCCACCTGGATGGTATTTTATTACTTTGCCATTTTATTTATTATCAAAAAACATATTGGCTACCACATTCATTTCAGTAATAGTAATGTTTTTAGCAAACCTAGTTACATTATACATTTTTGGAAAGAATGAAAGATTATCATTAACAAAAAGGGTATCCTTTTTTTTGTTATTATTCGCTAATTCTATAGCAATTGGCAATTATATTCGTCTAGGAAGAGTTTCAGAACACTTAGCATTAACTTGCTTCTTGATACTTGCAGTAACAATATTTTATTTTAGGAAAAGGAGATTTGATTGGAGATTCTTCGTACCATTCATTCCATTTTATGCATTAATTATTATTTCACATCCTTCAACAGCCATAATTTTTCATGTTTTATTGTTTTGCCTTTTTTTGATAAAAGGTTTCAAAGAAAAGATAATATTGGTTTTGGCTTCATTAATATCCATAGCATTATCTTCTTTTTGGTGGATTCCATTTCTAAAAGGATTAACACCAGATCTAATAAGAGCGGATTTTGCTGTCGCATCAAGAATTTTAGAATTCTCTGGAGCTTGGGCTTTAACAAGTTTGGCTTCGTTTTTAGTCATTATGATCTTAGGGCTCTCATTTTACTTTTATTGGAAGAGTATGAACTATTCAAAGAAAGAATTCAAATTTTTTTTACCAATCTTAATTTTAGGATTCCTTTTTGTTACAAGGCTTATCATCTTTATTCCGCTTCTTAAAAAGGTTTATCCAGATATTTACATGTTCTTTTTCTTATTCTTCTCAATATATTTCTTGTTTAAAACAAAAATTAGTCGATTTAATAAAGTCGTCAAGGCAGTTATTTTAATAGGCTTGATAATATTGCCTTTAGCAAGTGTTTCAGTATCAGAAATTCATACAATAAAATTCACAGAATACACAAAATTAGAAAAAGATACTTTGGAGCTTATACCATTAGTTAAAGGTAGTTTAATAATGCCTATTCTATACAAAAAAACATCACATCCTCCCATGTATTATGCTTATGGAACAATTTATCATAATCTTACAACTCCTGTAGGGGTTAATAACTTTGGTACTGCTACATCAGCTTATTTTAAAAAGTTAAGTGAATTCAAGCCAGCTTTACAAGGTAAAGACTGTATTAAATTTATCCAATTGATGAATACAATGAATGTTACAGATGTAATTAGCTATAATAATCATTGCAAAACGTTAGATTTATGTGGCTTTGAGAAAGTTAAAATTATTGATAAAGTATGTTTATATTACTTAAGAGAAGGTGGGGGAGATTAGAAGTATATCTCAAGAGAATAAAAAACTTGTCAAAGATAATGCAATCCTCCTGTTTTCTACAATATTTCTTGGGTTTTGTGTTTACGTTTTTCACTTTTTCATGGCCAGATCATTGGGACCCGCCGAATATGGTGTTTTAAACAGTCTTTTATCTTTTAACTATTTACTTATAGTTTTTTTAACAGTTATACAATTAACTATTGCTGGCATGGCATCAAAATCAAAAGCGCTTGGAAAATTAGGCCAATTGAAATTTATATTAATTCATTCAAAAAAAATCCTTATAATAGGAGGAATATTTTTATCAATAGTTTTTCTAATAGCAAGCCCATTTATCAAATCATTTCTTCATTTAAACTCCATTTTACCTTTACAACTTTGGAGCATTTTTATAACTTTTTGGTTATTACTTCCAATAAACAGAGGTATACTCCAAGGTTTACAACATTTCAATAGCCTTGGTATAAATTATATCATTGAAGGAATTACTAAAGTACTCGCTGGATATATCCTGATCCAGTTAGGTTTTAGCATAATTGGAGCAATAGGGGCAATAGTTTTATCTATGGTAATTGCATTTCTCTTTTCAAAACAATCAATAAAACCTTTGATAAAGTCTAAAATTACCCCAGCAATAATAAGAACAAAACCTCTATGTAAAAACATATTAATAAAGACTCTTACTATTTTCTTTTT
>CAZUKZ010000038.1:0-10061 GCA_964621125.1 Candidatus Woesearchaeota archaeon | reverse complement strand
TGGCAGTCTTATCTTGCCCCTGGTAGTTGACTTTAAACGCATCCTTGTCCCACTTTATGTGGGGTTTATTGACATCATTTGGATGTGCATCGTAGCATTTAGATTTTTTTGTACCTTCATTTGCCTTGATGTACTTACATGTTGCACCCAAACTCCTGCACCTATATTCAGAACAAACTTTGTAAGGGTCACTGTCGCATTTAGCGCAATCATCCCCACCTTTAGGAGGCTGCCAAGGTAAACAGGAAATTTCCACATCCCTGTCTTCGCTTCTCGCCCCAAAAGATAATGTTAACATTATTGCCGCAATCACAACAGCTACTATCGCGCCCCATCCTGTTGCAGATATTGGACCTAAGGTTGCAACAGTCCCCACAAAGAATGTAGCTTTTGTTAAAGCCATGTAAACTGCTGTGACAACAGCAGTTGCTGTAGCCGAAAAACCTGCTGCCATAACTGCTTCTCGTGAACCAGTAAAAATTCCAATGATCCCTACTAAAAGACTTACTCCAGCTCCAGCAAAAGATAAAACATTCCCGACTGAAGCAGCTGTAAGCCCAGTAGCAATTCCAGAACTAAAACCAGCAACTGTAAAAGCAAAAGCTGCACCTATAGCTAAACCTCCACCAAGAATACTTACAGTAGTTATGCCAGCAATATCTCCCGGATTTAAAGCACCAAACAATTCCTTAACCTCAGCCCAAGTATAAGTCTCAGTATAAACCCCATCCCCAATATTCATATAATCAGTACCCCAAGTCTTAGGATCCTTCAATGTCGCTAAGATTTCCTTTCCCTTGAACGTCCCACCATCAGACTTACGATACTTTTTATACTTCTTGACTTTGTGCTGAAATTCCCCCTCATCCCATGCCCTGTATAGCCCATCATTTGTCCATACTCCTTGATAATTATATTCAGCCCCACAATCCCCCATACCCTTGCAGAACATATTTTGGCTTTTCAAAAATTCATTGTCATAAAATATATAATTTTCCTTGCATTTGAACTTAGGCGAATCCATTTCAGTTTCTGAACTTCCCAAAATATCCTGCTGCCAATTTGCAGTAGCTTTCTGTGAGGCTGCGTCACACTGTGTGGAAAGTTTACTACCTTTAGCTTTTGAATTAGCATCAGTCCAAAATTTTGACCCAGGAGGTATCCTAGGCAGACAAATTCCAGAAATATTCTCAATGCCATCTTCGTCCTTTGCAGTCCACCACCATGTACAAGTCCTTGTAGGGTTCTCGCAACACAGCTTATCCTTTCTTGCCGCTACTTTCTTATCCTTTTCAGAAGCATCTTCATCCAAGTCCACCTGAGTATAGCATGTATCAGAACAATCCTTCCAACTATTAGGCCTACACGCAGACTCTACATAATCTGCAGTAGCAGCATCTTTACCACCAATCCCCAATTGTGTACAGTACTCCTCTCTAAAATCCTTACAAGGCTCTACAATTTCTTCACCATTGATACAAAGATGCCTGAAATGCCTACTTCCAGGAACGTCCAAAGTAGGACCTACAGCAGCATCATAATGGCACCAACTCTCCCCATTTTTTCTTTGAGTCCTACCATTAATAGAATACGTTTGGTTTTCTGCAGAACTAAAAGTACTCGGACAATTCAAGTCTTTACAATCAGCCTCACCCTTAACATCAACAGAACATAAGTCCCCAGTAGCATAATCACATTTTTTAGCCGCATCTAAACTACTTTTATACTCAGGATTGCCGCAGGAATCAAACCAAACAACATCCTCCACCCCACTTGCACACCCTTTCTTATATTGTGCCTTACACTTAGAACCCAAATTAGGGTTACTGCAGAATGTATTCTTATAAAATGTCCCTGTGCCATTAGTGTTGGATTGTGAACATACTTTATTAGTTGTCCATACAAAACTATTTTCCCTCACACAACACCCAACATCTGTAGCTTGACATACAGCAACGCAAGCTTTCTCTGAAGTTATGCTAGATCTGAAATCCAATTTCAATCCAGGATACTGCTTTACAATGTTCTTGCACTGTTTATCAGATGTAAGCAAGCACTGCGCCTCTCCTAAAACACAACAACCTTTCTTGCATTGTGAGATTGAACAGTCTGCTTTAGAACTCCAAGTAGCATCTTTGATAGACTCACAAGTGCCTTTAGGTACATTCTTAGAACACAAGCCGTTGGGCGTAGTGCAACAACCCACTTGGCAATATGAAGTCTTCTCACATACAGCACTTGACTGCTTTGCATTGCTGTCACATTTAGAGGCTTCCGCGTACATACACCGATCCCCCGTAGTAATCATTTCACAGCATACTTTTTCTTCAACTTGAGCAGACACAGGATTTGCTAAATAAATTGTAAACGCAGCACAAATTATTATCAATGCCATAAAGACTGCCTGCCCCTTAAGAATATTACACCTCATATGTTTTTACTTAAAGTTCTAGAATATAAAAGGTTTACTGTGGATTTTTAGAACTTGACATCAGCACTTACCCTTATCTCTGGACTAGGGTTGCCGAACTTATCCTTGCATCTAACATACAAGGCACCTTTCCCAGAAGGTAACGCATGTAGATCCTTGTAGGTATTCCCCAAACTCATACCATAGCCATAAGTAAAGCTGGAACTGGAATATTCACACACCACTTTCTCATCCAACTTAACATTGATATTAGAACCAGATTTATATATGCTAGAGAATGCAGGCGGATATTTGTCTATATCAATCGTAAAGCTTATCTTACCACTTACCTCATTTCCCACAGAATCCTTACACTCGATTTTCATCTTTCTCAAACCTTTAGTGTTAAAAATAAGATCCTGTGAGTGAGTAGTAGAATTTGTATTGAAAAATTTCTGGTTGAAGGACCCAGGACTATATGTATCAGTGTACTTACACACAGCCTTCCCTTTGTCAGAACCCCCTAACGTATTTAAGTTCAATGTTACGTTCTTAGCAAAAATTTTGGACCCACCAACACAATCCTTCTTGCCCTCACTCACAACACACAAGTCAGACATATCTAATTTAGAACTCTTACTCAACGATAACCTGTACGCATCCACATTCTCATTACCAGACTTGTCCTTGCACCTAAAATAATAAGCCATAGGGCTCTTGCTCATGTCCAGCTTAGCAGCACACAAGCCATACCTCTTGCTCAGTGATTCCAATGGCTTCCCAACACAGGACATATTGTTCTTCATCAGGTCAAAGCTCACATCTTTCACATCATACTTACATCTAAACTTTTGCATTTCATCAATATACAATTTAGCAATGGTTAAATTCTCACCATACTTTACTCTCCCTCCAGACGCCGGTTTGGAATAAGCAATGGAAGGTGGAGTTAGATCTGGCCCAGTGTCAGTTTCAAAAGTTATCCTATATGGATTCGTCTTGCTCTGAGGATTCCCATTAGGATCTGAACAGATCAGGTAATAGTTATAGGTCTTGTTAGGGACTAACCCATAAATTGTATAGTTATGCTCTTTGCTGTAATAACTATCTGGAAAAGGTATGGACATCTCACTGTAAGTATACTTCAATGTCCTACTCGCCTTGCACTGAGACAGCTCATTTGTCGTGACACCAAAAGTTATTGTAGAGTATGAAGGGATTTTATCAGAGAATCCATAACCATATCCTTGCAGCTTAGTCTTATAGTTTTCAGAAAGGTCATAACCTTTCGTAGATATTTTAAAATCATTCAAAGGCTGGATGACAGGCTTATTTACATCGTGAGGTGAAGAGTCATAGCACTTCGGCTTATTAGTCCCCTCATTAGCTTTTATGAATTTGCAAGTTTGCCCCAAAGATTTACAACGGTATTCAGAACACAATTTATATGGATCATCATCACACTTTGCGCAGTCTTTACCTTTTGTAGGAGGTTGCCAAGGTTCACATGATACAGTGACATCCCTTGTTTCGTCTAATTCTAAGGAAGAGAATATCCAAGCCAATACTGCGATTATTGCAGCTAACCAAGCAGAATAAGGATTAGTAGACATCACTGTAAGGACAGCAGTAAGAGTAGAGCCCACAGCGGTACTTATCATAGCGCTATTATCACCAGTAAACAACGTTACAAAGAATGCGACAACTGAAACCATCTGCCCAATAACCGTCATACCTAAAGGTTTAGCTATGGCTCCAGGTTGGGAAGCAAAAGATGCCGTAGGCAAGGCAATACGAGAACCCACATACAACCCAAGAGCCCCACCCGCCTGCGCCGCACCAACCCCAATAAAAGTTCCAACATCAAATTCAGGAGCAGCAACATCAATGTCTTTTATCTGCTCAGGATCAAGGTTAACCATCAACCCATCCCCAACCTTCCACACTGCCTCAGAAAAGTTCTTAGGATCTTTCAACCACTCTAAAACATCAGGATAGACCTCCTCAACAAGGTCATCACCAGACCCTTCCTCCCAAGTCCTATAAAGCGCATCATTGCTCCACCCGCCAAGGTAATTATAGTGTGCGCCACAATCTCCTAAAGCTCGACAAAACTGGTTTTTGAATTTTAAGAAAGAATCATCATACATTTCACAATTTTCCTTACACTTATAATCTTGAGCAGCAGTGCCTTTTGTCCATACCGCCATATCAGTAAAATCACCATCTTCGCATAAGCTTTCAACCTTGCTCCCTTCCTGCCAGAACTTACCGCCAGGAGAGACTAAAGGCATGCACAATCCCGAAGTATTTTCTCTATCTTCCCACTGCCAAACACAAGCTTTAGAAACACTCTTGCAACAGACCAAATCCCTCCTTGCAGCTTTTGCTAAATCATCACCAGTAGCATCATCATCCAACTCTTTTTGGTTTTCCATGCACTTCGAAGCACAATCCTTCCATTTGTTAGTGATACACTTGGACTGCATCTTACCTGACTTGGAATCCTTAGCCTGAAAACAATATTCTTCCCTATAATCCCTGCAAGGCTCAACAACCTCTTCCCCATTAATGCATATATGCCTGTAATGTCTCGCGCCAACAGCATCCAATCCTGGACCCGCTTTCGAATCATACTCACACCAACTTTCTCCATTTTCCCTTGCCCCCCCATCATAATTATGCGGCGCACCAGTTGTTATCATTACACCGGTTTTATCCTTAAAAGTAGTCCCACCCTTATAAGTTTCATAGCGAGGATTAGAAGGAGGCCACGCAGTGGAATTGCAATGTATAGATTTACAATATGCGCCTTTTTTAGGATCAGTAGAGCACAGTGTACCTTTTCCATAGTCACAATCTTCAGCAGCATCATGATGCCCCAAATATTCAACATTGCCACAGGAATCAAACCAGACAACATCCTCCACCCCAACAACACAACCTTTCTTGTTCTTCTTGCTGCATTCACAATTCAAATTGTCATTGCTACAGAAAGTATCTTTATAGAACCCATCATCCCCTTTCCCATCCTTTTTATTGTCGCATGAACCCCGGGTAGTGAACTTACAACCATTCTTAGAGCTCACACAGCACCCTACATCAGACTGCATGCATACTTGGGAACAGGATTTAACATCAGTCAGACTACTACGAAAATCATACTTCAATCCTTGATATAATTTGATTATGTTCTTGCACTGTTTCTCTGAAGTTAGCGAACACTGCGCCTCCCCCAAAACACAGCAACCTTTTTGGCATAGCGAGATCTTACAGTCGGCCTTATTATTCCAAGTATATCCTTTCAGGGCTTCGCACGTAGCTTTGGGGACATTTTTGGAACAGACCCCAGTATCAGATACACAACACCCCAAGGAGCAGAAATTAGTTTTATCACAACTTGAAGATACAACATTACTATCATCTTTACAACTGCTTTGCAAGGTATACAGACAGTGCTCCCCAGACTTTGTCTCCTCGCAACACCCTAAAGGGGAAGTCGTATCTGCCGAAACAAGACTTATGGAAAATAGAGCACAGATTAAGACAAATATCTGAAACACAGCTTTTCCTTTCAAAAATCTACACCTCATACATAATCAGAAGAAGATTTAGAATATAAATAGTTCGTTTTTATACTATATATTCGTTTTACATATTCCGACCATAGAAATACATATAATCTATAAAAGCTACATTATGAAATAGCAAACACATAATAGATTTTGCTTCAGTTATTATCTATTTGTGAGCAATTGTGCCAAAATAAAAGGAGGAGAATAAAATGGGTAAATTTCCAAACAAGGCAACACAATTTAAGACAGGTGACAGACAGGTGGAAATAGCAAGGAAAGGTGGAAAAACTGTTACGGAAAAACAAAGAAGAGCTCAAAAACTAGTTGCCATAAAACGAGCCATAAAAAAAGGATGGATTGACAAAACAAACAGTATGTGGTTAGTTGATAGATTAAGTAATATCAAATTTATGGAATATGAAATGTTGTCATACTTAGACTCTATCAAAGGTCAAAAAAGCATAACCCCTATACAATGGTTTAACGCATATAATACATTGTATAAAAATCTACGAGAAAATAAGAAAATTGATGGTAACTCCCCAGGGAATGTTAAAGTTAACATTATCATGCCTGAAGGTTATAAGGATTCAAAGGAGAAAAACTAAAATCTTTTGTTAAGTTAAGCTTTTGCCATAATCAGTTAATTTAATCGAAGTATAAGGTCTTCCATTAATTTTGTTTTTTTTGTTTTTTACTATCTCAGTTACCCCCAAATATTTTAACTCTCGACAATGGTTTAATATTGTTTGACTACTTGTATTTAATTTGATATCTAACCTTCTTAAAGACAACTCTCCTTCTTTTTTCAATAATTTAATAATAGATTTCTTAAGTTTTAACCCAGATCTTAAATGTTTCATGTTGTAAATAAATGACAAGTTTTATATAGTATGATGTCACACATTTATAACAAGTAAAATGAAAAAGAAGAAACACAAAATTACAGTAGGACTAATCCTAAGTTGGATGTTTGGATCAGTCTTTACACTAATAGGATATGGTTTAGTAACATCTGGAAGCTTTTTTTCTGGACTGATTGTTATGTTAGGTTCATTGTTTCTTATTCCTCCAATTCAAAATATAGTTGCTGACAAATTAAACATTAAGACATCTAAAGGAATAAAGTGGGTTGTTGCTATTGTAGTAATCATAATTTGTAGTATAGGTGTATCAAATTTAGATACAAACAGGGAAGAATCCAATTTAGATAAAGACCATATAGAAAATAAGAGGAATCTTAGTAATAATTCTAAAGCACTTACTAAATCCTTTACTCAACTTTATATTCCATGTGATCTTTTACCACCCGAGGACGTATTTCCAACAGAATATGGTATTTCTAAGCAAAAAAGGACAAATAACACTTGTACTCAAAGTTATACAGAATCAGGACTATTGGGTGATAGAATAAAGGTCAAAGTTTCTATATTCGACAATGCATCTTCAGTTAGTGAAGAATTCAATAAATTGGTTTCTGAGGAAAAAGAGCAAAGGAAGTACACCCTCCAGGAAAATTCAAAAGATATATTTATCATATCACGAGAAAGAAATTTTCTTACTGTAATCACAACTATAGCAAAAACAAAACATGTACTGATTGAAGTAAAAATACTTGGGAGTGGGTGGTATGGGAGTAAAAGCATCAATGATGAAATAATAAAAGCTATTAAAAATAAGGATATCAAATAAAATAAGTTCATCAAAACAAAAAGAGTCAAAAGCAAAAAGGTTCTTCAAAAAATTCAAAAAATAATTTAATCCAAACAACCAATTACGGATTGGTTTAAAAAACCAACCCTACCAACTTACCGCCAACCCAAGCCGATAGTTATTTAAATCTTTAACCCTAATTAAAAAGATATGGATCCGGATAGGAATAAAAGAGTAGCAATCACATTGATTGCAGGATTAATCCTAGGAGCATTAGGATTAATGACATTCTTAAAATCAATAAACATGCCTTTACAATTCATTCCAACTTATCTCAGCTTCCTATACAACAGTCTCATAATCAAAGTTTGCCTAGTAATCGGCGGCCTTATATTATTCACAGACTCATTGAGCTTAGCAAAGAAAGAACGAAAATTTACCCCAATATTCATTGGACTCGTACTAGCTATCCTCGGAGCCATTCCCATACTTTTAGATTATAAGCTTTTTGATTTTCTGCCCATTACTATAGCATTCAAGATCCCTTTAAGTGTTCTAAGCGGGGCCCTAATATTATATGGGTTGTATTTAATATATACAGCCATCCAGTTATTTAGGGTTATAATAGTAGGAGACTACTAGTATACTCGAAAACCAAAATCAATATATACTTCTGAAAAATAACTCCCTTTAAGCATGAAATTTACTCTGACAGACCCAAGATTGCTCAAAGAAAGTATCAATATAATCTCTGAGTTCGTTAACGAAGTCACATTAAAAATTGATAGCGATAAAATTGAAGTAACTGCTATCGATCCTGCAAACGTCGCCATGATAGATTTTAAGCTCCTATCTTCTGCTTTTGCAGAATATGAGATCGAAGCCCCTACTTCTTTGTCTGTAAATCTTGAAAGATTCAAAGCAATTCTAAAAAGGGCAAAGCCATCTGATAGCATATCCATAAGTCTAGATGAAGCAAGGAATAGACTCAAAATAAATCTTATCGGAGAAAATAAGAGAGATTTTACTCTAGCTTTATTGAACATCGAAGAGTCCGAACAAAGAATTCCGAGTTTGACTTTCCCTGTCCAGATAATGACTCAAACCTTTCGCTTTGATGAGGCAATAGAAGACATGGATGTCATCGCGGAATCTGTAGCTCTTGTAGCTGAACAGGATAAGTTTATGGTAAAATCAGAAAGCAATGTCCATGATGCTAAAGTAGAGATCAGACAAAGTGAAGAAACAACCATAAGCTCAGAAACAGATGGTAAGGTTATCTCAAAGTATTCAATAGAATATCTTAAAAAAATGATTAAGGGCTCTAAATTAGCAGAAAATGTTGTAATAAAATTTGGTGAAGATTATCCTTTGAAAATAGAGTATAAAGTTATGGACAAGTTACTTCTAGGGTTCATCCTAGCGCCAAGAGTCAATAATGATTAGTCTTTAAAATAAGTTTTATAAAAAAATATTAAAAATTGCTAAGAGTATTCTCTCCACCGATACTTGCATTTAATACATTCAAAGAATCTTGTTTCTGCTTCATCTCCAGCCCTAGTTTGAACAGTCCAAAAGTATGCCCCCTTATTTTTACATTTAGGGCATTCATCTTTTACCTTAGGCATTGTCTTCACATCAACATCAGCTATTTCTAATTTAGACACATTTTTAACCTCTTCCCTTATCAGAATATCTTCCTTTTCATTTGATGAATAACCACAAAAACAAACCAACATAGTCTTATTTCCTTCTTCCTTTGGACTTAGTATGCTTCCACATTTTGGACAAAATAACATTTTATATTCCTCCTATAGCTTTAGTAAATATGAGTTTGACCCATCCCAGCCACGGGACCCGAAATACAGCCTTTCCAACAATCTTTTCTTCTTTTATTTGTAAAGGATCCGCTTGTCTATTGTTATCACCCTTGGTTTGGAAGATAAGTTTACCATCATATTTATCTATTTTTGTGATGCGATGTATGATAGGATATTTATACCTTTCGTTTTGATAAACCAAGACATCCCCCTTTTTTAGTTTTTTTGGTGGAGCTCCGATTAGAATCATGATATCTCCTTTGTTAAAACCATTCCTAAAGGTAGAAGCCAAAACCTCTTTTTCAACACTATTCTGTTCATACCAACCCTTATTGGCCTCCCACCAACCATCAAAACCCAATCCGTTATGTTCCATACTGCTTGAAACAACAGCCACCACTGGATAAGCTGTTCCAAGCAAGAATCCTAACCCAGGATAAATTATGAATTTGACAAGAACAAAAGCTAAGATGACATTCACAATCCAAGAAAGCCAGCTATCGTCCACCCATATAAAGTGCCATGTCTACTTAAGTATTTATTTCCATAGATACATAGGGCATTAATAGTGTAATTAGTATTTATTTGCTTCGGTTTTTCAGA
>CAZUKZ010000037.1:5754-10386 GCA_964621125.1 Candidatus Woesearchaeota archaeon | reverse complement strand
AATCCTTGTATATCGCAGGTAGTTCAATGATCTGTACAAGTATGCCCTCATAATCCATTATTCCCACTTCTGTTTTAGATGTCGTAAATTCATATTCTGCTATCTCAGGCTTGGCATTAGTAAGCTTTGATAACAATAAAGATTTACCTGCGTTAGTAAAAGATATTAAGACAACCTGAGCAGCTCCTTCCTTTTTTACTGCTAAGCTATAACCTTTACCCTTCTTCTCCCGCTCTACAGAAAGCATGCCCCTATACTTCGCTAGTTTTTGCTTTATTTCAGCCCTGAGTTTCTCCGCTCCTTTGTGAGCAGGAGCTGTACTAAGCATCTCTTCTAAAGCATTGATCTTCTCAGCAAAAGTGGAAGCCTGATAGTACTTCTTCTCCGCTGCAAAGAATTCCGGTTTCGCGTTTATAGGCATACTCTATCAGGTAAGATATATGTTTTATAAATTTTCTCATTAAAGAAAAAAGGCTATCCGTAAGATTTATAAACGAATCTAAATCTCTGTTTATCCAGAATGGGCCCATAGCTCAGCTTGGTTAGAGCGCTGGTCTTATATGGCCGCCTATTGGCAGTTCGAAGACAGCCAGAGGTCGCGAGTTCAAATCTGTTGTGCCATGGGAAATAGCACGGACCTACAGTGAATGTCTCGTTGGGCCCATTTTCTTTTCAATTTAGTAAAGTAAGTTTTATAAAAGATAAAGGCCAATTATAACTTAATGGTCAAGTTCCATATCATAAGGAAGCATGTAGGCTACACCATATCTTGGGTATTAAGAGCATCCATAATTATTATGGCTTTTTCCTACATATACTACCAGGACTTCCTAGCAGCTATACTTTTCATGCTTATGTTTGTAGTGTCTATGATCCCTATAATCCTTAATCAATATTATAATGCGAAGCTCCACTGGACCTTTGATCTTTTCACTTCATTCATGGTATTCATGCACATGTCCGGATTTATTGGTTTATACAACATTTTTCCAATTTGGGATGATATAGCGCACTTGTTCGGATCTTGCGCAATAACTTTTATAGGCTTTACCTTCGCTTATGCCATGCATGAATCAAGAAGGATAAGTATAACTATTCCAATTATGGGCCTGTTCGCTTTTTTTTGGACTATGGGCATAGGGAGCATTTGGGAAATCATAGAGTTTCTTTGGGATAATTTAGTGTTCCTCACACAAACTTATGGCTTGTCACAGAATGGCCTTATAGACACTATGATTGATTTAAGTTGGGATATGATTGCAGCAGTAATAACTGCTGTAGGATGCGTATACTTTGCTAAGAAAAGTAATCTAAAAAGAAAAGATAGAATATTTGGGCCTTTTGTCAAAATAATGATTGCAAGGCACATAAATAAACGCAAAAAGAAGTAACCCTTCACTTACCTTGTTCGTCCTTACATTCTTCACACAATAATTGACCATCTACATCATATAGCTGCGCATAATTCTTACAGCTCTCACATTCGCCTTCTATATATTTTTCTTTCACCACTTTATGCCTCCGGTTCATCTTTTTCATTTGCTTAACATAGAATTTTTCCATAAGATAGTCCATCAGATTAGGTTGGATTCTTAAAATATCGTTTAAAGTCAACATCCCAACAAGCTCCTTCCCTACCACCACTGGTAATTTCTTAACTTTCTTCTTCCTCATCCTCACCATGGCCTTGAACAAATCTACATTAGGTTTAATTGTCTTCACCCTTTTTGTCATGATGTTCTTGACCTTAAACTTAGCAGGATCTTTACCCTTGGCTATCACTTTTCCAACAATATCCTTCTCTGTTATCAACCCAGCAATTTTGGGACCATCGGTAACAATCAGGCTGCCAACCTTTTTCTTAAGCATAAGTTTAGCACAATCCTTCAGTTTCTTCTCCTTACCAATTACAATAGGATTAACGCTCATGGCATCCATGACTTTTATTCCCGTATCCATAACTTAACTGAGGATAATCCGATTTATAAGCTTATTGGAGATAAAATAAATAAAAGATTTTTTAAGTATAGCATCTATTTCTAAGAATAATGAAAGACATAAGGGAAACATTAATCAAACTTACAAGGACACAACTAGACCTGCCCTTGCCAAAAGACAAATCTATCATTCATTGTATAAAGCTGTTAGAAGAAACAAATAAGTCCAAAATCCAAGCAAGACTACTTGACTGGTACTCTTACTATGACCTAGAAGCTAAGTCTTTTGATGACATACCTGAATCTATAAAGGAAAAGAATGGGGACTTAGCCTTCATTATCAAATCTAAGAATCAAGAATTAGAACAGTTAAAAAAATCTACAAAAACATACCTCACTAAGCTTATGGATAGTCTTACACCAAAATTAACCGAAGTTACAGGATATAAACTTGGAGCCTTATTGATAAGTAAGGCCGGAAGTCTAAGAAAATTAGCGTTTATGGCCTCATCCAAAATCCAAATTATCGGGGCAGAAAAATCATTGTTCAAGCATATGAAGACAGGTTCTAAATCACCAAAGCATGGAATAATTTTCATACATAAGTCGATAAAAAATTCAGAAAATAAAGGTAAAGCAGCAAGGAAACTAGCGGCAAGTATAGTCAAGGCTGCAAGGATAGATTACTTCAGAAAATGATGTCAAAATTGATTGCATTAAAAGAAAAAGGGATTGAAATTCCTATCAAGAAAGGTGAGAAGGTACTTTATCTCGGAGCATCACACGGTGTCACTCCTAAACTAGTCTCTAACATCGTTGGAAAGAAAGGACTCGTATTCTGTTTAGAAATCTCAAGGACAGTGATGAAGGACCTGCTCAAATTATGTGAAAACAATGAGAACATGGCGCCTTTGCTTTTCGATGCGAATGACCCAGAACAATACAATAAATACATCCCTAAAGTAGACGTAATCTATCAAGACTTGGCGCAAAGAGACCAGGTAAATATTCTACTAAAAAATATCAGGTTTTTTCTTAAGAAAGGGGGCTATTTCATATTATTAATCAAGTCCAGAAGCGTAGATGTAATTAAGAGTACAGAAGAGATAAGAAAAAAAGTAAAAGAAAACCTAAAAGGTTTCAAAGCCCTAGAGTTCATAGACATAAGTGATACCCATAAGGGACACTTTGCCATCATAGGAAAAAACTAAAGCTGTTCAAAAAGCTTCCTTACTTTCTCATTGCCAATCATCAAGAGGAAGTTAGCTAACTGAGGTCCCCTTTCCTTATTAATCAGCACTTGATATGAAGCCTTGAAAAACTCTTTAGGCTCTATTCCACCCACCTCACATAACCTGTAGAACCTGTCATGCAATTCCTTCCCCTCCCACTCCTTCGATTCAAGTTCTCCCAATACATTAAGCATGACATTTTTAATTTTTTCATCTACCTTAACCTTCACTTCATCCTGAAGCTTAAATTTATAGTCATCAGAAGCAAACGTATCAATCCATTTCTTAGCATCTCTAAGTCTCTCGAGCACATGATTAAGATCCAACCCAGTTATATTTTCTGGTATATGACCAGATTGCTTCAATAGTTCCAAAGCACCTTCCTCGTCAAGCCCAACCTGTATGACTAAAGAAGCTAACCTGAAAGATACCTGCACAGGCATCCTAGGAAGAATTTCGCTAATTTGAGAAAGTTCATATATTCTTTTATGCTTAAGTAGATCCTTCTCATTCTTCACTTCTTCTTTACCAAAATAAATTTTTTCTGTCGCATCATACCTATCAAACAAGTAGATTATATCATTGTCTCTATTAGGGTCAAAATCTATCACTGCGTTAGGCCTTGTTCTGACTAATAAGAACCTTAATATCCTAGGTGATAACGTTTCAACAGCTTTCACAAAAGACATACCTCTACCTTTTGAAGTTGACATTTTCCTTCCCGCAATGTTAAAAAATTCATAACCTTTACCAGTCCTTTTTCTATTGGAAGGATATGGAGGCATAAAATCCAAAACCTCATTAGATATTGCCACAGCAGCGGTCCTACTCCCACCATGAGTGAAATGGTCCTTTCCCGCAAATTCGCAGGCAACACCTTTAGTAGGCCATTTCGCAGCCCACTCCACTTTCCAAGGAAATTTGCCATTCCCATCATACGGACTGATCTTACCTTTATGCCCACACCCCTGAGCCCAGTCAACAACATCATCAGTGCACTCGTATTCCAACAGTTCATTCTCACTGTCCCACTTCAAGGCTCTCGTAGTGGCAATTTTCCCGCACTTTTCACATATGACATTAAATGGAATCCTATGAGCAGAAGGATTATCATCCCCATACAACCTTGCGAACACAGCCTGCACTTTCTTATGATCATCAAGTAACTTCTTAATCACAGGATTGAACGCTCCAACCTCATATTGCTCCCCAGTGCTCTCTATTTCAGCATCTATCCCAATCTCTTCAAACTTTTCAATACATTCCATGAAAAAATAATCAGCAAAAGATTTGTATCCCTCTACAGGACTAGGCATGTTTCTAAAAGGCATTCCTAAATACGTGTCCCATTCCTTCGGCAAATCCTTATTCGGCTTGTCATAAGGATCAATATCATCAGAACTTAGTATAAATTTAGCTTTCAGACCACGTTTTTTCAATGCTTTGGCAATTACATCGTGTAT
>CAZUKZ010000037.1:0-5744 GCA_964621125.1 Candidatus Woesearchaeota archaeon | reverse complement strand
ACATGGATATGGCCTGATGGGGTTTTCTCGTCATATACTATATAGCCGTTTTTCTCAACCATAGACTTTAGTTTTTCATCTCTACCAACCCTCTCTTCAATCTCTAAAGCCATCTGGTCTGCCCAGTGTAAATTGTGGTCTGCCATAAGAGATAATGAAGAGGAGTGGATTATTTAATATTTATGGTTAAAATCATCAAAGAAATTGCTAAATACTTATAAACTTCAATTTGAACAGCCTTGTTAAGATGAAAAAACCTTTGAAACAGATGAAATTATAAAATTTGCAGAAAGTGTAACAGAATGGAGACCTATTGATAAATCAGTGGATTTATTCTGGGTCCAAAGTTATCTCGGAACAAAAGAAAACATAGAAGTAAGGCTCGTTGCTCATCCATCCGTTATTCCCAAAAGAGGTAACTTAACCTTTTTTGAGCAGATTCCTCTTGAAGATAAGATTACAAAAAAAGGGATGTGCCAGGTTATTAATGGTTATAAGGTCGTTATATCAGCATCAATACCTACAGATGCTGGAAGTATGATACATATAGCTAAATATGAAGTTGTTGCAAAGATGCGACCTGATAAAAAAATGAGCGGAGCTCCAAAAGGCAATCTGGTTTTAGGATTTTCTAAATCAGACGAAGTAGTGAATTTTGCACTATTAAGAAATCTTTACAGGAATCTCAGTGAAAGGCTAGTGGCAAGTAACCAACCCATAGTAGATGGAAAAGAAAAAGATAGGGATTTAGTAATCCAGTATATAAGAGATTTGCTTGGTTGAAGTCAACCGCTTATTGGGTACGTCTCTTCACTACTCTCATTACTAACTTTGGTATCATTCTGTACATCTACAACTTGAGTATTGTTAGACTTCATTGTATAGTTGACTTCTTCTTGAGTTTCATTCACTACCTCATCCTTCCACAAATCGCTAGGATTGGTATAATTTAAGACCAAAGCCCCTATAAGCAAAGCCACTATTGCTATCCTCAAGAAGATCTTTGTAGCTTTTGTAGTCAGCTCTAATATCACGTATAATACTACTAAGACAATTAAAGCAATCCATATGGGTGTCATATCAAACAAGTTATTCTACAGCTTTTTAAGGATTGTGTTTTAAACCTCTATATTTAAATAGCAGTTTCACTTAAAATTAATCATGCGAAAAAAACTGAAAGTTCTGTTGTTTTCATCAGCGCTATTCATGCTTGCTGGTGGTTTATTTGGACCAATTTATGCAATTTTTGTTGAAGATATTGGTGGAGACATATTGACAGCAGGTGGAGCTTACGGAGCTTTTGCTATCGCAGCAGGAATTCTCATATACTTCATCAGTAAATGGGAAGACCATGTGAAGCATCAAGAGAAACTCATTATTGCAGGTTATGTTTTCAGCATTATAGGATTTGCTGGATACTTATTCGTACAAAAACCGTGGCATTTATTCATTGTTCAAATCATCTTTGGATTAGGTGAAGCTATTGGAACACCTGCCTACGACGGACTCTATTCTAAGAACTTAGACAAAGGTAAGTATATTTCTGAATGGGGGATTTGGGAATCAATGGATTATATCATTGCAGGTGTATCAGCGATAACTGGAGGATTCTTAGCAAGCATTTATGGATTTAAATCCTTATTTATTATAATGTTAATACTGTCCATTATCGGACTTTTCATCTCATTCTTCTTAATCAAAAAGAAAAAATAACGATAGATTTAAGAATGTTAATTAATTCTAACATCTCTAAGGAAGGTTTAATAAAATGGAAAAGATTTTCGCTGTCAAGTTCAAATTTGTGGGAAATAACATTCAGACCCAAGTGAGTAACAAAAATGTTTCCCCGCAAGAGGCAATCGGTTTGCTGGAGATGGCCAAGTCCCAAATTCTTGAAGGGATAAGCAAAGGTAGGAAAGAGATTTTTTCAGGAACAAAAACAGAATAGGAGTGTTCAACTATGGAAGATTGTATATTTTGCAAGATTGTTAAGGGAGATATCCCTACAAACAAAGTTTATGAAGATGAAAATGTGATTGCATTTCTAGACATAGGACCATGCACAGATAAGGGAGGACACACCCTAATTATTCCTAAAAAACATTACAAAGACATTAGTTCCATTCCAGAAGATGTTCTACATAAGGTGATAAGTATTGTTAAAAAAATAGGATCTGCTATTTTAAAAAAAGCCGAAGGAATTAACATCCTACAAAACAATGGGCACATAGTTAGTGAAGTAGACCATTTCCATTTCCACATCATGCCTAGGTATAAGGATGATGACGTTAATATTACCTGGACCCCAAAGAAATATATAGAAGGAGAGATAGAAAAAGTTCAGGAAGAAATAAAAAAGCTTATAAATGAAGCTTAAATCATGTTTTTAAATAAGGCACCGTAGTTTAGCCTGGCTATAACGCGGGTCTCATGATATCATGAGATTTGAGGCTTAACAGCCGATGATATGAGCAAGCCCGAGGTCGGGAGTTCGAATCTCCCCGGTGCCACTTTCTCTTTTTTATAAATCGTCCTAAATAAAAACATTTATATCTAACTACCAACATCATACTTTGTATGAAAATAAAAGTTCTTGAGAAAATAGCAATAGCAGCTTCAACAGTCTTAGTATCATGTTCCCAATTGCCGCCAACTCATCATCTTCCACATGAAGGAAATTATCTAGTGAATGTGAGCGATTCAATAAAGGCAAAGGATCGTAGTTTCCTTCCATTTCACAATTCCCTAAAAAAAAGCAGAATTGAAGTCATCAACCAAATAAGAAAAAGAGAATATATTAAACGTGTAGTAAACAGAGGAAGGTTTGACAATTATTCAAGATCATTTATTAAAAAAAGATTAGACAGTATTAAAAAAAGTCTAAAAGACCAAGACCCATTAACAACCGCAAAAGCAAGCGTTAATTTTTTATGGAGCTATTTCAGCAGGGATGCCGGCAATGGAGTTTATACATTAGATAAAGAAAGAGGAGAATTGATTACTGTAAAAGACCCATATGGAAAACCCTTCACTTATGAAAGTGAAAAAAAAGATTCTAAGCAAAGCCTAGACGAATTCATCAAATCAGGATACCCTTACAAGGGAGATTGTGATGATTTTGCTATGGCTTTAGTGACCGCTTATGAAATAATGTGGGACTTAGCAAAAGAAAATAAAGACCAAGAATTCTGGAAAAGGTTAGGCAAGGGGCTGCAAGAATACAGAGTAATAGGAGTAGGAATCGAGGGGCATGCTCTTAACGCCACAATAGAATATGGCCACAATTTTAGATCAGCCATAATCAAGCCACTGGAACCTCAATGTTCAATGAAAAAAGGAGGACGTTGCGGAACTTTGTTGGAAGAGGGCTTCATCGAAGTTGATGGAAAACTCTACTATCTTAGAAAAAGCCTTAAGGATGGAAAGCTAGACACAGATTTCAAACCAGTGGATAGGGTATTCAATGCAACCACATCATATGTGGTAAAATGACAAAAATACAACAGATGTGACAAAAATCTTATAAAGTATGATATAATCTCATTATTTTAATATGAAGTTAGTTAGAAGACTCGCCAAGATTACTTTAATAGGATTAAGCGGACTCTTAGTTCAAGGGGACTCTTTAAATCCCCCTCCAAAAGTTCCTGAAGCCCAAGTAATTCTTCCACAAGAAAGTGTAGTTATCAAATACAAAGCCCCAGAAGATTTCAAAATTTCTGTTACATCAAGTCAAACTTTACCACAACTTTCATCTGATTTCATCAACCATCCTCTTCAAAGAAGAGGCCAAGATGGAAAAATGCACAATATTAAGAAAATCATACGCAAAGGTATGGAAAGCAAGATAGCCCAAGATTATATTCTAGATCTTTTGAAACCTCTACAACTGAAGTATGAAAAAGCATCAATTGCGACATTACCACTAGCAAAAGAGGCCATTAACATCTTAAGACAAGATATCAATACAGATGATGGGTATGGTATATATACACAAGCTTTGGAAGTAAGTGATTCAGAATGGTATAATCAGAAAACTCCAGAAGAAAAAGCAGCGTTGAGAAAAGTTATAAAAGGCATAAATCTCTTAGATCCCTTTACAAGAATACTTGCGACTATGACTTTACCAGACGCAATCAGATCTAAATTAAACATAAGTATAGATTCCGACCAAAGTCTTGATGAATTCATTTCACAAAATTATGAAAAGCATATTATAAAGGCTATCAAAGAAGAAAGGAGTGGGAAAACTGGCAAGAAAGCTTATGTAGGGGATTGCGATGATTTTGCCATGGCCCTAGTAACTGGTTATGAATTAATGGTACACTTCTCTAACACAAGAGAGGGAAAATTTTGGAAAACATTAAGCCAAGGTTTCAAAAGGTACAAAGTTATTGGAGTGGGCATCACAAGTCACATGATGAATGCAAGTATAGAGTATTCTCCAGATTTTAAGGAAGCCACAATAATCCCAATAGAACCACAAGGGAATAACTATAATCTTGACAGCCAAACATCACGTAGGACAGAGGATGAAGCGTTCATCATTGACCCGAAAAAGGGGCTGGCTTTTTATGAAAGACTGAGTTCGGGACAAAAAAAAGGTGATATTGAAACTAGTGAAGTTGACATGTTATTCAACCTAACAACAACTTATGTCAAGAAAAGATATATAAAAAAAGATTAAGCTAAAGTAACCAGATACACATAAAGAGTCTCCATAAATACTTTTTCCTCTTCTAGGCACTCAAATATATAACCTTCTTTTTTCAATATTAAATCAACATTCCCTGTTAATGAACTGAATACGATAAGTATTTTCCCCTCAGAATTCAAAAAATTTTTCGCCTGTTTTAGGAATTTATGCAAAACTTCATATCCCTTCTTTCCCCCTGTAGTAGAAAGCTTTGATTCTTTATCCTCTCTTTCATCCTCTGGAAGATACGGAGGATTGAATATTATTACATCAAATTTTCCTCCTACATCAGAAAAAAGGTCAGATTTCTTGGCATTCACACCTTTCTTCTTAACGTATTCTACACATTCAGGATTGATATCTACAGCCAAAACATCATCAGTGTTTTCTAGAGCGCCAACTGCCTGAATTCCAGTTCCAGTTCCAACATCCAACACCTTCCCTAAAGCATATTTTCTTACATACTTCAATAGCAAGTATGAATCATCGCTAGGCTCATATATCATTTTAAGGCTTTCAAATATTCTTTGACTCTTTTAACAATTAGTGGTAATAGGAATTTTTCTATCCTTTCTTCAAATATCAAGTTAAGGTTTTCAGATTCAGCAATCCTATAAGAATTATTTACTTTTTCTACCAAATAAAGATTTCTCAACCTCTTGAGCTGTCTTCGGACGTTGGATGCAGCTATCCCTTTCAAAGGAACCTTCGCACTTTTCCTGTACTCCACAACAGTGTTCACCACAGCTTCTGGATCTAACCCATCCTTTGAATCCAACAAGACATGCAAAACATCAACTATAACATCCCTCGAATCCCCTGGCTGTAACAATCCAACAGAAAGGCAGACTTTTTTTACTAACTCTCTTTTTGGCATATCGTAGGGCCGTTCATATCTTCTTAGGGTTATCTCAGAGAGAGGTACGTCCTTGGATACTGTTTTTGGCATGAGATTGGATAGTCAATTATCCTTTAAAAAGCTTATGCTTTAGCGGCTCTGTAGAATGGTTTTGAATTTGGGGAGAGATTAGGCCTAAGTTGGTCAAAT
>CAZUKZ010000036.1:0-11023 GCA_964621125.1 Candidatus Woesearchaeota archaeon | reverse complement strand
CCACAAATTCGCCAACTTGTTCTAACTAGTGACATATGTCATGACCCAATACATATCCAAAATGAATCCAAAAGCTTTATATACTATCTTTAAAAATACCTAATTTACTATGGCAAAAAAACAACAACCGAAATCTCCTAAGAAGACCAAAAAAACTCCAAATAATACTCAACCTCAATTAAACCTTACTCCAGAAATGAAAGAGAGGCTGGATAAGCTAAAAACCAAACTGGACAAATTCACTAAATCTATACTAGAAAAGTTTGATGTTTACATAACAGGCATATCACTTTTACCACCACCACAACCACCAAAGACTCCTGAAGAGAAGAAAAATTTCAAACCAGACCAAGTGAATGTCCTTGTACTGATTGATGATTCTGATTCCAAAAAAATGTCAAAAGATGAGCTTGCTGATAGGCTTACTAAAATCATAGATTCTATCGCTAAAGATATCGACCCTAACTTAGTTCCACAAACTATGATACTTACAGAATTGAGGGATGCATGCTTTGATTCAAAGTATGATCTTATCAAACAAATCGCTATGAGTACGCCGCTGTATGATCCTAAAGATATGCTAGCAGCACTAAAGATTTCAGAACTACACAAAGCTATGGTAATACAGAAGTTCGAGAAGTACATCACGAGTTATGTAGCTGCAGGGTCACTGTTCAGAGGAGAGAAGTCAAATGATATTGATGTATATGTCATAATTGATGATACTGATGTAAAGAGGATGTCAAGGGCAGAACTGAAAGATAAGCTGAGATCAATAATCGTTGGTATGGGCTTTGAAGCCAGCAAGATTACTGGCGTGAAAAAGCAATTCCATATACAGACTTACATACTTACAGACTTTTGGGACAACCTAAAAGATGCTAACCCAGTAATTTATACATTGTTAAGAGATGGTGTACCAATTTATGACAGAGGAGTGTTCATGCCATGGAAACTCTTGCTGAAGATGGGTAGAATCAAGCCTTCACCAGAAGCAATAGATATGAATATGGATTTAGGCGAGAGACTTATCCAAAGGATAAAGTTCAAGATGCTTAGCGTGGTAGGAGAGGATTTATTTTATGCATTGCTTAATCCAGCACAAGCAGCGCTTATGCTTTACGGTATACCACCACCAACACCTAAAGAAACAAGCAAACTTCTAGATCAAATATTCGTAAAAAAAGAGAAGCTTCTGGAAAAGAAATACGTCACTATCCTAGAAAATATTAGGAAAGCATTCAAAGATGTCGAACATGGCAAGCTTAAGGAAATTTCTGGAAAAGAGATAGACAAGATGCTTGGTGAAGCGAAGGACTACCTTAAAAGAATCAAGGAACTATTCAAACAAATTGAAGAAAGGACAGAGAAAGAGAGTATTATCGAAGTCTATGAGACATGCGTTGCAGTAACAAAAGATATGTTAGCTGAGGTTGGAGAGAAGAGCGTCCTTGATGAACAAATTGAAGAGAAATTCAAAGAAAAATTAATCTCAGACGAAAAAGTTCCTGCAAAATTTCTAAGAATCCTTGAAAATGTGAAGAAAGCCAAGAAAGATTTCCTGACTAACAAGCTTTCTAAACAAGAGGTCAACAAAACCAAAAAGGAAGCGAGAATCTTCATTAAGGGTATGGTGGAGCATCTGCAGAGGAAAAAAGTCTTTGAAATGGAAAGGGCAAAACTAAGATTCAAGTACGGCGAAAATAAATTCGGAGAGATTCTAGTGTTAGGGGACGATGCATTCCTTATAAAAGACCTAGAGAAGAGGGATGAACTATTCCAGGCAAAGGTGGGGAAGGATGGGAGCCTACAGAATTTGAAGAAGAGCAAGCCGGAAGAATTAGAAAAACATTTAAAGGAAAAACGCAATCCTAGAAGATTGTTCGTCAATTCACAGCTGTTAAGTGAGCTAGAGAACTTTATTGGCGAACCAGTCGAACTCATGGTGAACTATTAAAAATGGAAGCAACAATAAACAGTTTCAGGATGTCAAGGCATAGCCAAGATACAAAGCACCTAATCCTAACAGTCAAGGGAGTGAACAGCCAAGCTAAGGCTGAGAAGCTCTTAGGCAGGAAAGTTAGCTGGAAAACCCCATCAGGGAAAGATATTTACGGAGAAGTGAAAGCAACCCACGGAAATAAAGGTGCAGTAAGAGCTATCTTCGAGAAAGGTTTGCCTGGACAAGCTATTGGCACAAAAGTAAAATTCAAGTGATTTTTTTAAAATATTTGAAGCTAAACTAGTGAGTTTTATATCAAAGACCTTTCTTTATTTCATCTTTAAACTCTTTCGCCTGTTTTTTGAATTCCTTCTGACTTTTTTCAATACTTTTCTTAATCGTTTTCCCCATAGCCTTAATCTTCAGAGGGTCCTTATTATAATCGTCTTTGTTCAAAACGTCCATGACAAAACCAGCTTCATTACTCTGCATGCTATAGCCAATTATGCCCTTATCACTGACCTCAAATATTGAATTTGACTTATGATAATAATCTTGATCATTGAGCCAACCCCCAGAGTTTATGACTGTTATTTTCTTCTCTCTTTCGGCCTTATCATCATAAGTAAAGGTATCATCCCAACCTATCCGGTGAGTGTGACCAAACATTAAATATCTCATCCTCTTAGGAAATAGTTTGTGATGTGAGTAAATCTTAAGGTACTTTTTAATGTATTTACTCAAACCAGAAATCGTTTCTCCTGCTTCTAAAGACCTTCCTGCATGAGCATGGAATAATTCATAAGCCTTTTCTTGTAGGTTATGCATTGGAGATTGACCTAAAAGATACCACATGAATTCATATTGTGGAGCATTGACTTTTTCATAAATTTTAAGGTTATCGAGCTCAGGAAGATCACCCTGCCCAAGGTTTTCTTTCAACTCCTTAGTACGCTTATAGATGCTACCATAAAAACCAATAATTGATAATAAGATAACACAAAGAGGGATAAATGTTAGTACCCAGAGATTCCCACGAGTCAATGTTAACAACACAGGTACAGCCACCAGTGTAGTCGCTAGAGTCATTATGAGAATTAGACTCTTGAGACGACCTAACCCCTTATACAGTCCCTCAAGCATCAAGTCTACCATTTTCCAAGTTATCATACTTATAGGATTCTTAAGTTCAGAAATCACAGTTGTGAAAAGGTTATACGCCGTACCGAAAAAATGGCCATGGTGAAGATGCAATGTCTGATTCTTAATGTTGATGTTATAGAAAGGGTATCTTATCTCAAGATCTATACCCTTAAGCAGCTTGTTGGATCTTATGAAATTCGTTATAGTATTATCAGTGCCCTTACCGAAAGAATAAAATCCATCCTTATCTGCACCGTGCTTTCTCTTCTCTTTCTCTTTCAACCTAGAGAATTCTTCCCTCAATTCCTTGTTCCTAGCAAAAACGTTATCAATCTTGTCAAAGTCTCCCGAAATGTTAAGATTAGATAAAGTCTTGCTGACAATGAGATTCTCATAGTTCTCAAACCAGATGTGGTGATCATGGTTTCCAGGTATCATGACAATCTTCTTTATCAACTTGGGTGGAATCCTTTTCAGAAACTGCTTAAAAGCATAAAGTACCTCTGGGTACATAGCCTGTGATAAGTCCAAAACATCGCCCAAGATTATGAATTCACCAATCTTACTATAATTTTGAGCAATACATTTCCAGAATTTTTCAATGGTATAGTTATCAGAGAACACACTACTAGCCTCGCCAAGATGGAGGTCTGATATAACTAAAGCTTTCACACTCTTTTTTGGCATCCTATTGAATATAACACCTCTTGTGATATTTAAAATTAACTTTATTCATGTAAATTGACAACAGTGCAAAATCATAAAGAAAAGCTTTATATATAAGCATTATATCTGATGTTCTCACCATGAAAGAAAGAGTAACATTAACGATAGAACAAAACATTCTTAACAAAGTAGACAATACTGTAGACGGCTTTAAAGTGAAGAACCGAAGCCATGCAGTAGAAATGCTTCTAGTAAGGGCCTTAGGATCGAGTGACCTAAAAACAGCATTTGTCCTTGCAGGTGGAAAAGGTACAAGGTTTAAACCAATTACAGAAGAGATACCTAAACCTATGATTCCTCTTCAAGGCAAGCCACTATTACAACATACTATAGACCTTCTTAGAAAATATGGAATAACCCATGTAATAATCTCGTTAGGATACAAAGGAGATAAGATCAAAGAGTACTTTGGAGATGGTAGTAGGTTCGGAGTAAGGATTACTTATGTTGAAGAAGAAGAACCTCAAGGGACAGCTGGACCGTTGAGATTAGCTAAAGACTTACTTAAAGAAACTTTTGTCATGTGCAATGCAGATGAGCTGAAAGAGATTGATCTTCTTGACATGTACCTATTTCATAAAGAGCATAATGCTGTAGCAACCATTGCGCTAACAACTGTAGATAACCCATCTGCGTATGGTGTTGCCAAATTACAAGGAAACAAGATCTATGAATTCATAGAGAAACCTATTAATCCACCATCCAACTTCATCAACTCTGGGCTGTATATTTTAGAACCTGTAGTTTTGGGGTTCGTTCCGAAAGAAGGGTTTGCCATGATTGAAAAAGACGTCTTTCCACAGATAGCAAAAAAACAGAAATTGGTAGGCTATCCCTTTACAGGATACTGGAGAGACTTAGGAAATATGGACTCCTATGCCAAAGCCATTGAAGACCTGAAGACAGGAAAACTAAAGCTTTAAAAATTTTATTTCTTTTATTTGTTTTTCAAAATCATGATTTGTCTCTATAGTTACACCTTTATTTTTAGGTATAAGATTTTTTAGCGTCTCAAGATCCATACTACCTTCCCAAAAATGCTTATGGAGGTCTTTATCACCATCCTTCATGCCATCACAGATATGGTAATGTTCTGGATTGAGATTATTCATCTTCTTGATGTATCTAAGGTAGTCCTCACCCAAGAAGATTGCCTCACACTTTGCATGAGAGAAATCAAGACAGAATCCTACTTTCGCCTCTTTTTTTATATGCCGTATACCCTCAACCGTTTTCCCAAAGTGTTTGAAGATTGATCCTTTTTTAGATATTACAAAAGGCACATTTTCAACAATAATTCTTGGGTCATTTAACTTTCTAAATACCTTGACAATCTGATTAACTGAACAGCCTTTAGACTCCTCTACCCCAGGATGGACGATGATGTATTTAGCGTCAAGATCATCAGCAAGTTTTATAGAAGTGTTAAGAGATGTTATATTGAGCTTTTCCTTCTTGGGATTGGCTAGGTTGATACCCCAATGATAATGTTGGTTATGAACTATGTAAGGGATATCATAATCTTTCAATCCAGAGAAATTTGCTCCTACTACCGCCATAATCTCTACGAAGTCCACGTAATCTATAACTTTCTTTAAGTAAGGTATACTATCCGGAAAAACCTTTATGCCAACTTTCATTTTGTCTTTTTAAGATAAACTTTCCTTATTATAACCTCCACAATTATTAAGATTATCGTAACTGATACTATCAATATGATCAGATTTATATTCGATATCCTTGTAGATTCCTCCAATGGCTTAGTTATGTTCTCTTTTGTAGGCGCCCTTACTACAGCCTCTTTTTTTGGGATTACTCTTGGAGCCTTAACTTTAACCTCCTTCATCTCTGCAGTTATGGCAAAGTATGAAAATCCAGGCGTAGTAGCCCTATAAGTTATATTGATCTTATTATCTTTGACCATACTTGTCGTCAAAGCTTCCCACTCTGTGGTGTAACGGTTAAGCTTAACTTTATTCTTGTCATAACTCTTATTCTCTATCCAATCTTTTTCTACAGTGAATGTTATTGTTGCTGAATCTATAACTTCATTAGGCAGACCAGATTCTATCTTCAAAGATTTGTATATCGGAAATGAAGGCAAAGGTATTGAAGGTGGTAAAGATACTGTTTCTACACTGACCTTTACATTTTCAGCATCTTTCTTTGAATTCAAGATTACTTCCTTGACAGGAATAAGTTCCTCATCAATACTCATAACTACAGATGAACCAGCAGATATTGTCGAAAAAGTCTCTGAAGTTTTTGTCAGTTTAGATGGGCCTGCCCCACCACCCCCTCCACCACCGCCACCACCACTGGCACTTACAGTTGAAGTTACTGGGGCTATGTAACTTACTGCCAATGTCCATGTTGCGGAAGTGTTCTGATTATTAGCGTAATCTGTACAAGCTATACTCCAATTATAATTCCCATTATTCAAAACATACGCAATTGTCTGGGATGCATTGACAGTGATAGTCAAATCAGAATTGGAAGCAACTGAGTTAACAATGAGAGAACAGTTAGCTATTGCTGCATCATAAACAAAATAATCAAACGCAACTGTACTTGAAGATGTCCATGACGTGCTGTTCAGTGGGGCTGATAGATTAATTATAGGAACCGATAGATCTATTGTGAAATTTATGATTGTTGTATTCAAATTACCGAAAGTATCATTCACATAGACCTTCAAGAGATTTGACCCCTCCTGTATTCCAGTAGACACATCAAGTGAAGTATTAGTGCAATTTATTAAAGTTATATTGCTTCCATTAAGATTATACCAACAGTTGTTAATACTAGACACAGAATCTAAAACAGAATAATTCAGGCTTAGATTTAAAGTATTATAATATGTCTTTTGAGGTGAAATTATGGATAAAGAAGGAGGAGTAGCATCTATAGTTAGGTTCCTTAGATCTGATGTATTTTGATTGCCTATATAATCCCAACAGCTTACACTCCAATTTTGTATGCCATCTACCAAAGTATGGTTTTCTGCATGGGCACTGTTGTTCAAGATACTTATGTTTGAGCTTATCACAATGTTACCAACTGAAAGATTACAATACAGTTCGATTGACTTTTCTGCAGTCCAGTTGAATATTATATTGGGTAAAGAACTATTGTAATTGTTTATAGGTTCATTAAGCGTCAAGTTTGGCTTAACCGTGTCTACCCCAATTGAATAATTTATTGATTTTGCCAAATCGTTCAGTACGTTTTTTGTAGAACATGCCCAGAGATACTGGCCATCTGAAACACTAGAGAATGACCATGATGTTGAATTCTCTGTTCCAGTTATATTCGTTGTATGGTTCGCCTGCCAAGTCCCATCAAGATTATGCCAAAGTGTTATGTTTGAAAGGTTATTATCATAAGCAGTACAAGTGAAGCTTAGATTATTATTTGACGTGTTCCATCCTGAAGAAGGTGAAAGGGAAATACCGGTTTTTATCGTGATGTTAAACTTATGGGTTGTATTGGATTGATATAAAGTTTCATAGATTCCAAAGAATTCCCAAGTCGTGTCTGTCAAACCGGTTGCATTAACTATCCATGTCTGGTTGCATGTCTGGCCAGAATCCATATCCTCTAGACAAGAAGTGTCGTGAGGGTTGGAGCTTAAAGTGTAGAATGGGGTTGCACCCTCAGTGGTAGGGATGGCGCCTTTGGCCAATGTTGCACTATAGACTTTAGTTTTAGTGAATGTGTGCTTGCTTCCTGAATCATACAGGTTTGCACCATTGTACTTAAGCTTCTGAGTTACTTGCCAGGGTTGGAGGGTACGGTTGAAATTTAATAAAGAGTATTGCTGTAGAAGAGCTACTGCTCCTGCAACATGAGGTGTTGCCATGGAGGTACCTGACTTTGATACGTGCGTACCATCATATTGTGTAGCCATTATGCCTATACCAGGTGCCAACAGGTCAAGAGTTATACCCCTATTATAATAGAATGTATTACTATCACTAACTGCACCTACAGATGTTGAGTTCTGTATGCATCCTGGAGTACCTATCCCATCAGTATAACCATCATTCCCTGCTGCAACGACAACTGTTATACCTTGCGCCACCGCCGCATTTATTGCGCTAGCTTCTGATGCATCATTGCAATGGAAGTTGTACTTTGAGAATCTCTCCCCTAAACTCATGCTTATCGCAGTAATGTTGTATACACTTGCGTTACTTACGCACCAGTCTATCCCGGCTATAACGTCAGAACTGCTTCCTGAACCGGAACTGCCCAGTACTTTTATGGCAATAAGATTCGCCTCCGGAGCCATACCCTTATATGTGGAATCCTGGGATGCTATGATTCCTGCACAATGTGAACCATGGCTGTTGTCATCGTTAGGATCAAGATCATTGTTGACAAAATCATAACCGTCTAACACTCTGCAGTTATGTGCTCTGAACTCTGAATAATTGGAACATGAACCAAAGTCTGCATGGAGATAATTTATCCCTGTGTCTATTACACAAACTGTCTGATCTTTTCCAGTAATGTTCTGTCCTGAAATCTGAATGGGCCATAGTTGGGGGGCGGTCAAGTTAGGGACACTTATATCTAGAGTTATGTTGAATTTTCGGTCCAAGTGGATCTTCTTAACGTTAGGATCCATCATTAATTTTTTTAATCCTCTTTCGTTGACTGTTCCGGCAAAACCGTTTACTGACTCGTATCTCCTCTTCACCTTAAATTCTGCCCATTTAGAACTATTGATCTCTG
Source organism: Candidatus Woesearchaeota archaeon (assembly GCA_964621125.1). GTDB lineage: Archaea > Nanobdellota > Nanobdellia > SCGC-AAA011-G17 > GW2011-AR17 > CAZUKZ01. Next base: position 2,472 of record CAZUKZ010000036.1, on the reverse strand, counting down.
CAGTCCTAAGTTTTGAAATAACCTTGTCCTGCTTGAGCTCGATGTTTTCTTTTTGTAACTTCCCTGACTCATTCCCCGTCAGCATGACCACAACTTCAACCTGTCTATCCTCTTCCATTATCTCTAACACTTCCGGCTCAACCTTAGCGTTCCTTGTCTGATCTTTATCAACTTCTTCAGGATCTAATGTAGCTTTTATGTTCAAACATCTTCCATCCACACACCTTATACCCATGGTGACATTGAATGTACTATACTTGGATACGTTAGTTGCAGATGAAGGAGAGACAAGGTACGGTTGGAGTAATCCCATCTGTATCACCCAAATTTCATAATTGCCTACCCCATTATTCTCCCATTCATTCACCTTGACATAATATGTACCATTAGTCTGAGCTGTCCAAACAAGTCTTGATGTTCTTACAACACCAGGATAGATATCATCATTATTTCTTAACTGTGTTGTGCCGTCTGTGCTATAAAGAGTAAGCACAGTATCTGTTTGATCTATGGTTGATAAATTGTTTGTTTCTATGATATAAACATGGCTTGCAGTTGCATTGAACTTTATGTAATCCACATCGCCTTGAGGAGAGAAACCGTGCTGTTGTCTTGAGCCGTTGATTAGAATGTTTGTTGCATTCTGCCATGTGTCGTCATTTTCATATGAGTCAGGGGAGCTTGTAATTATGGCCCACCCTGTGATTAAAGAATCTGATAATGGAGTAATGAATGACATAGCAAATAATATAGCAATAACTAGCAAGACAACTATTCCTTTATTCTGGAATCTCCACCTCATTTTGATATGTTAATCTAGAATGGATAAGGATTTATAATGGTTTTTGTTTGTGGCAAATTATAACAGATGATATTTTTCCTTAATATCAATTATCTTCTCCATCACTATTAAATTAGGACTGTCCGGCATACCATCATGATCTCTTTCGTATGCCCATGTTTCCCTTGGGATATAAATCATTTTTACACCAGCATCCAATCCAGGTATGACATCGCTCTTTATCCCATTTCCTACGTGCCAGACCCTGCTCTTGTCTGAATCGCCGACCACTTCATGGACGACTTCTGGATTTTTCCTAGGAACAATATGAATATTATCACCAAACCAGTGTCTACAATTGGTAGCACTGATTTTTCTCATCTGGACTACTTCATCACCTTTTGTAAGAAGAACCAACTCATCACCATGCGCAACTAGGAAATCCAATGTCTCAGAGGCACCCTCTACAAGGCCTCTTCTTTTGTATTGTTCTTCATCAAAGACACTCATGCCTATTTGATAGGCAATACCCAACCCTTCTTGGTCTTCTATGCCCAAGCCTTCACACATGACCCTGTAAGACTCACGCATCGATGAAGGAAACCTCCCCATAGAGAATCCTGCTTCGGCTACATCTTTCATGTCTAGATCAACCTGTAGATTAATTATTGCCTGAGCATCAGGGGCTTTTGCAGGACCTAATCTACCTATGACCCATTCAACAAACTTGATTTGGGCAAAACTATAATCATGGTGATTCCATGCCAAAGTATCGTCATAATCGAAAATGAATTTCTTATCCATAGCCTTTGAATTTAATGCTTCATTTAAATATATTTAGAGGTTAGAGTAGACAAATACCTTCATGAGAATTACAAAAAAAGGAAAATGTTAACACTTTATGCCTGAATTATCTAAGTTCCTGAAGAAGAGTTCTTTAAAGAAAAAGAATTATTGTTGAATAAGATGATACCTTACTGGGCTGAAGAGCTAGAATGGGCTGAAATGTGTGAAGAGATACACTATCAAGAAATGTTAAATTATGCAAAAGTATTTGGAATTGACACTTATTACTTTTCTGTCAAAGGGTTAGATAAAAATAAATTACCCACCAAAAGAAGTTTTTGGGAAAAGGTCTTTTTTAGGAAAAGAGAATATCTAAATAGTTCAGAAGAAACGGTTAACTACCTGAATAGATTGGGGATGGTTGGACAAATTTTTGAAAAAAATGAACACCTATATCTTACTAAAAAAAGGTTAGATCTAGAGTTTGAAATCAAAGATAGATTTTGGAGTTCAACAACGCACCCCAGACATAAAGTGAACATTCGCATATGCACATACGCACTGGACTATGTTGGATGGAATAAATTGGAGGATCTAACAGCACATGCTGATGATAGAGAAATAAAGATACAGGAATTCTGGCAGAATAGAAGCGAATTGTTTTTTTGAAATTAAAAGTCTGAAACCCTGAAAATCTCAAATTAATACAGAAATACTTATAAATAAATCAAATTCTTTAATTCAAAGTTAAATTATTATCAGGGGGTAAAAATAATGATAAATCTTGAAGGATATAAAACAGAAGTTAAAAATAGAGTTTATGTAAAAGATGGGGTTAGAGGAAGCAATAAATTGACATCCTCCCCGCCCTAAAGGATCTCGCTTCGCTCGACTTGCTCCACTTC
>CAZUKZ010000035.1:2509-11160 GCA_964621125.1 Candidatus Woesearchaeota archaeon | reverse complement strand
AAAATCGAGTGGTTATTAGGCCAGTAAGTATCACTAGGACAGTAATTAACTTTCCTATATCATAAATATTAGTCTTAGATGATAAGTGGAACGCCCCTGTGAACAAATTGCCTTGAAACATGCTGAAAAGTACAATTAATGCTATCATGACACCAGAGAAGATTGCTCCTTCTAGAATGATTTTCTTGACTTTTTCCATTTTGCGACTGAATATTGTATTAGTTTGAGCGAATATAAATGTTTCTATCTTGCCTTGTTACCATTTTAGAATGATTACACAATAGAAAGCTTTAAATAGAGGGTTATTACTCCAATAGCAATTAAATAGTCATATTACTATATGGTGGTGAAATTAAAAATGAATAAGATGTTGTATATTGTGTTACTTGCTTTGGCTGTACTAATGGTACCGGTCTCAGTAAGTGCCGCAGAGGTTGTTGAAGCTGCTGTTCTAAGCGAAAGCGGTTTTAATACAGACGCAACTCTTACAGCTTTTTATGATGCTGTAGAGAGTTTTCCAGGAGAGATTGTAGCAGCAAAAGTAAGGTGGTTCCAGAATGATAATGAAATTACTTTCCTTGAGGATAAGCCACAGGTTTTACCTAAGGATACTAAGGTTGGGGATGTTTGGCATTTCAAGGTCAATGTCTATGATGGCAAGACCTGGACAAGGGCAGTATTCAGTCAAAAGGTAGAGATACAGGCAAAGGTTGTAACTACAGAAGCTGTACCTTTTCCAGTCGTTATTGATTATGTTTTAGTTTCTGATAATGGTTTGTACAATGCTGACTCAAAACTTACTGCAAGCTATAATTACTTTGAGCACAAGGAAGGCCAAGTAGTTTCTGTTGACCTAGTTTGGTTAAAGAACGGCAAGGAAGTAAGTTCACTTAAGAACGTTCCTACAGTTAAGTCTGATCTTGTTAAGTCTGGTGATGTCTGGCAATTTAAGGTAAGGTTGAGTGACGGTAATGCTTGGGGTGATTGGGTTTACAGTGAGAAGGAAATGATTCAGGCTAAAGAAACAGTCACTGAAGAAGTGTTGAAAGATTCATTGCCTTTCCCTGTTGTCAAGAATGTAGCAATCAAGGCTGATGACATAACCAAGGACACTTATGACTTTACTACAAAGGCAAAGCTGATCGCTGATTACAGTGTACAGGAATGGGCTCCTGGTCAGGTAGTTGGGGCAGAGATTGTGTGGGAACTGAATGGCAGAGAAGTCCCTTCACTTAATGACAAACCTGTAATCTCACCTGAATTAACTAAAGTCGGCCAGGTATGGCAGTTCAAGCTCAGAATATTTGATGGGAACACATGGTCCCAGTGGTTACACAGCCAGAAAGTCTTGATAACAAAAGCCTTAGGGCTTTAATTTTTTATTTTTCTTTATTTTTTAATATGGTAGATGAAGCCAAATATTGGGCTGGAGAGAGGGTTGGGAAAGTCAAGCATAAGGATAGTAAATATGTTTCTCAGATGAAATTTATGATTCCTCTTTTTACTGCAGGAGCTATCTATTGGGGATTTGATTTTCTTGAAAACTATGCGTTCTTTGGTCCAGATAATTTTTTTACTATTATTGCGGGCTCTCTTCCTCTAATATCTGATATTGGTAGCGGGTTATCTGCATATTATTATTTTAGTTTTAGGAAAAAAGATAGAGAAGAATATGAAAAGAAGAAGAATGAATTGGAAGGGAAAGTTAATTCTCTATGTGAACCTATGAAACCTTTGAATGTTCGGTTCTAATTTCTCATTCAAAAACTATGGCTGCATATCCCACTGCATTATTGTAATTTTCTAATATGTCACCTGAGGTGTAGTACATCAACAATTCACCTTTCTTTGCATAAAGATTCTTTATTATTTCTAATGCTACGGCTATGGCGTTCACTCCGCATACTGTCGCGCTTACCTTATCCCTGTACTCAAGAAAACCTTTGGAGTCTAGCTTTTTTATGTAAGATATCAGTTGCTTGTCCATGCTGTACATTTTATCTTTTATTTCTGATGTAAAAGGAACGTAATCGTACTGCGGCCCGAAATGCGTGAAATCAGACGATGCTATGACACAGACATTTTCGTCAATTTCTGCTATTGCTTCACCTAGTTCCATATAATTCTCAGATGAAGGAATGATCAATGGCACAAATGTAACTTCCTTTAGCTTGTCTTTGTTTATGTATTGTAAGAAGGGGAGTTGTACCTCTATAGCATGTTCCTCAATCTTTCCCTCTTTAACAAACTTACATTTTTTCAAAATCTTTTCAATGAACTCTTCATTTACTTTGATTAATCCGAAAGGTGTCTGCCAATCTTCTTTAGATGTGACTACGCTTCTGTGTATCCCTGAATGGTCTGGTGCTAATATTATAAAGGTTGAAGGGAACTTGGATTCAGCCAATTCCTTATATGCCCAAGCTTGGCATGGTCCTGAGAATTGGTATCCTGCATGAGGGACTATTGTTCCAAAAATTCTTTTAGCTTTCCTTTTTGTAGGTAGATCTCCTGGCCCTCTTTCAGAATGGAAGCATTCTTCTATCTGTCTATTCAGTTTATCAAAATCATCTTCATAAAATTGTCCTGCAACCTTTGGTCTTATCATATTCTACCTTAACGTGACTTTATATAAAAAGATTATTGGACTTGATTACTATAGAACCATATTTCTTATAAAGGACCTATAGAATCCTAGTGCTAAAAGGGTGCAATAAATGAGGTTGTGGATATTACTGGTTGCGATATTTGTCTTTAAGGGGACTTTGTTCCTAATAAATACGCCAACATGGGCTTAATAGATGAGTTCTTCTTGAGTCTTGCCTAGGTTCTTGAATGCGTTGTCAACAATCTGTTTGATCTCCCTTAATTCTAAATCGCCTTGAATCTGGATGGAAGCGACCATGGGTTCATCTAATGGTTTGCCTATCTGTGTAACAAGCTTTACGTTAGCTTTCTTAAGCTTGACTTTTTGTATTAATTGCTTAGCTATCTTAAATGCTAATACTTGATATAATTTGCCTGGGTGTGATATGTTTTTTCCTGCTACAGCTTCAATCCCCATCTGTTGGCCTGGAGTTATAAGTCCATTGTATCTGTTACCTCTTCCAACTTGTCCATCATCCCCCATCTCTGCTGACAATCCGGATACAGTCAAGTATATTGTGGATTCATCTTCATAGGAGTCCAATGTATTTATGAAAATCTTTGCTTGTATTTTTTTCTCAAGATATTTCTTAATCTCATTCTTTGTGTCGATATACTTGCCTATTGTCTTTAGGAATCGGTCAATGAAAGCTATGGCTAAAGTCAGTGTTGTTTTCTTGCCTTCCCTTACAGCCATGATCTTGATGTCATCTCCAACAGCCCGGAACTTGGTCCTGAAGTTTTTAGACTCTAGTATGTCTTTAACTTTTAATACTAAAGATTCTGTGTTGGTGTATGGATAGTGGGATATGCCAAAAGAAGTGTCATTCGCTACTTGGATTTTTCTCTTAAACACCTCTTTGAGATTCGCTGCTCCTTCCTTAATCTCTGGAGCTATAATGTAATCAGCATAAGGGAAATGTTTCATATATCTTGATACTGCATCCTCTATGATTTCTTTAACAGGGACTTTTATGTTCCCTACTTTGGTTGTTGCCCTACCAGCGATTATTATCTTCATTGGTTCTATGACCTTCCCTCCACCAAAAGTAGGATTGGTTTTTCCTGCGACAATTACTCCCTTATCTACATTATGGTGCAATACAGCATTAAAGTGCTTAAGGTAATATTTACTTAGTTCTTTAGAAACTTCTTCGCATAATGTATCAGCTAATGTGTCAGGATGGCCTTTTCCTTTCAGCTCTACCATCTCAACTTTCTCTTTTATTTCAGGCAGTTTTTCAATGACTATATTGACCATGCTTTAGCTGTGGGCTTCAAGATTTATAAATGGTTTGTTTGTATCTTAAAGTGGTGGATTTTTGGGAAAATACGAACTTGTTATAAGGGGATTGGGGTAAAGATGGAGAATGGCTGTTATCTTGAAACACGTTATGAAACCAAACATTTATAAGTAAAACACGGTTTTCTGCTTAAATACCTAAGAAATGTAGGGAATGTACCCTAATCCAGGGCACCCTGAATCTTGGAGGGAAATAAAATGGGATTATACAGCGCTGTAAGCGAATTATGGAAAAGACCTAAACAAGGTCTAGGAGACCTTTGGCAGCAAAGGCAAGTCAAATGGAGAAAAGAGCCTACAATCATCAAGATTGAAAGGCCGACAAGAATTGATAGGGCTAGAGGACTGGGTTACAAGGCCAAGGAAGGCTATATTGTAGCAAGAGTAAGAGTCTCTAGGGGTGGAAGACAAAGGCCGCTTATCAAGAAAGGCCGAAGAAGCAAGCATCGGAGAAGGACCAAAATTGTCGATAAGAGTTACCAGAGAGTTGCTGAAGAGAAAGTCCAAAGGAGATTCGCTAATTTAGAAATACTTAATTCTTATTACGTAGGCAAGGATGGTATACATTACTGGTATGAGGTTATATTAGTTGATCCTTATAGTCCTGTGATAAAAGCCGACCCTAAGATCAATTGGATCTGTGGAAGGCAGCATACCAAGAGGGTCTTTAGAGGTAAAACTTCAGCTGGTAGGCATGGAAGAGGTTTAATCCATAAGGGTAAGGGTGCTGAAAAACTAAGGCCTAGTCTGAATGCACATAAGGGAAGAGGCAAGTAAGCCTCCTTTTTTTTCTATATTTTTATATATCATTAACACTATTGTATTTCTATGAAAATTCGTAAGATTACTAAGAAGAATAAAGAGGAAATGTTCTTACTATCAAAAGAAGAAGACAAGATTTTACAGAAGTTTATTTCTTTTCCGGTCTATGATGTAGAGTTTAGTAGAGAACATTTTGATAGGATGTTTAAATCCCATTTTAGAAAAAACCACTATTTTTTAGGCATTGAGACAAATGGGGGAATTATTGGCATCATTAGTGGTTTTGTTAAGCCTGTTGCATCTGGTGAAGTTGGATACATTGACAATATGTTTATCACGAAGAAATATCGCGGGAAAGGTTACGCTAAAGTTTTGAGAGATGAATTCTTTAATGTTCTTAAGGAAAAAGGTATAAAGCATTGCCAACTAGATGTGTTTGCAAAGAATGTTGGTGCAATGAAACTTTATGAGAGATGGGGTTTCAAAGTAGATGGCTTGCAGATGACAAAAAAGTTTTAATCATCTTTAACAATACCCTTGATTATCGGGATACTTGTTGTGCAAATGTCGTAAGGGCATGTGATTGGTCTATCTCTTAACTCCAATTTTGATTCTGAAATGTTGCCCATATAATGTTGGGGGTTGTTGAGAGAGCCATGGCAGTTGTAAGCATTGCCTTCTTCATCTATCACAAAATAATTCATTCCTGAGAAACACTTACAACCTTTATAGCTTCTTGCCGAATTTACAGTTCTGTGTTCACTAACATCTTTACCTGTTATATCTCTTATTATCTTAAGTTGTTCTTCATTATAATTGTATGGTTGGAGGTTTGGGCTTATACCTACTTTCAAAAACTGAAAGAAAATTGGAATTCCTGCCTCATCATAAGCTGGTTTGAATTCTCTTATAATCTCAAGCTTTCTAGGCAACAATACGCAGTTGACGTGATATTCCAACCCTGGACAATGTTCAGCTAATGCTTTCTTAACTTCCTTTGCTTTTTTTAGATATTCATATGGATCTGTATGATTTGCTTTCCTTTCACCTTTCTTTCTATTAACTAAATGCAATGATGATGAGAAGAAACTTAATCTTTCTTTTGACATATCAAAGAGCCTGACAATATCTTCAATAGGATAAGTGAAGTTAGTCAAGACTGCCATAGTATGTTCACTTTGATTAAGAATCTTTGGTACGAAATGATCTAAAAACCCTGGCATGTCAAACACTTCCCCTCCATTTAGCCTAAGTTCCCATATACCTTTCAAACTATTTAATAAATTGTCTAACCTTCTGTCGGATAACTCTCTAGTAGGATGTAATGGCTTATCACGCCCCTCTAAGCAGTAAGGGCAGTCCATGTTACATTCTCCTGTAATGTTCCAAATTATGCTACGTTGCATGTTCAGATGAGAGAAATAACATTCACTATTTATATCTTATTGAAAAAGTTAAAAAATAAACTACCTCTTTGCAGGATCATCTTCTGGCCTACAGAACTTTTCCCCGAGAAAACTGTCTGTTCTGACTCTAGCATCAAGCCCGTCACCTAATGGAGACTTTATGCTACATGTTTGGTTATCGTTATGGTAAGTAACTTTTAAGCAAATGAACCTGCCGTCAGACCAATCGATAGCATATTGGGTTTCTCTCTCATGTTGCAGTGGGTTATACATAGATTTGGTGGTTAGTATTGTTCCACTAAATTTGGAATTAGGTTTTCTACCAAGAGTTTCAGCACGGAATCTGCAAAGCTCTGCTAATTCGACAGTATTCTCCTTAACTTCAACTTCTTGTGTTGGATAATGTGCGCATCCTGTAAGCAAAGCAGCGGCTGCTCCTAAAATGCCCCCGACCATTCTTTTCATATTATCACCTTCTTTTTGTTATGATTCTTCTTATTTTATCAAGTCATAAAAATATTTAAGGGTTTGGTACAATAAAGGGCAAAAACAAAAATCTATTTAAACTCTGGAGGTCTTTATAAATTTAAAAGAGGTTTATCGATATGAAGAGGTATCTACTACTAATTTTGGCTCTTATCTTGTTAATCCCATTAGTGTTTGCTGCAATAACTGTAACATTGAATTCACAGACTGTTGTAAATAATACTGTAACGTTTTCATGTTCTGCTCAGTCCACTGCAGGTAACTTAACGTCTATTAAATTGTATCATGATGGTATTGGGACTTTTGCATTGAATAAAACTAATAGTACTGCTAGTCAAAATACAAATGATACAACAGTAATATTTGTCGTGGAAAACTTTCCCAACGGAACATTCAAGTGGAACTGCTTAGCTTCTAATGGTTCAACGAGTGAAGACAAGTTTGCAAGTTCTAATAATTCAGTGACTGTAACATACACAGGGGAAACAACAACACCCTCTTCTGCTAATGTAGATTTCCTCCAGAATATAACTAACTATAACTGGTCAGAAGATACTAGTTTGAGTAATGCGTTTGATCTCGACACACACTTTAATGGGACTAGTTTGATGTATTCTGTATCTGGCAATACTAGTGTAATAATTACAATTGCTTCTGATAACCAGGTTAGTTTTTCTGCCTTAGGCAATTGGTCTGGAACAGAAACAATAACTTTCAGTGCAACAAGCGGTACATATTCTAATACGAGCAATACTGTACTACTGAATGTCTCTGCAGTAAATGATGCTCCTTACTATAGTATGATACCTGAGATTAATTGGTCTCTAAACGTAAACAAGACTATAAACTTATTAACATATTTTGATGATGTAGAAAATGATACTTTAACATTTACAGCTCCTAATGCGACAAATATAACAGTCAGGATATCAGGGGAAGAGGTAACTTTTTATCCAGATAAGGGGTGGTATGGTACAAGGGCAATAACTTTCACTGCAAATGATTCTAAAACAACAACACAAAGTAATTCTGTTACTTTGAGAGTAATAGGATCAGCCAATGATACAAATACTCCCCCTTTGATTACATCATATGCTCCTACTTCAAGTTCAACGATAATGAAGAACAATCAAGCAAAGACCTTTTCTCTTTCAGCTGTTGATATCGATGGAGATAATTTAACATATAGCTGGTACTTGAATAATGAGATTGTCTCTTCAGCAACCAAAAGCGTATATACATTATCAAAACCTTCATTGGGTAATCATTCATTGAAGGCATCTGTGTCAGACGGAAACTATTCTGTCGTGCATACGTGGTCAATTTCTGTAGTTACTGCCTTGGCTGCCCCTAAGCCTGTAACTATACAAAAAGAGAAAAAGAAAACTGCTCCTAAGCCTGTGAAAGCAGCACCTGTATGTGGTGATGGGATAAAGGATTCTACAGAAAATTGCGCGAGCTGTCCACGGGATGTGAAGTGTGCTTCTGGTGAGGTATGTCAGAACAAAGTATGTGTAAAAAAAGCTGACAGCAGTATAGCTATTATAATATTTGTTATAGTGACAATTGTCATAGCTATTGTAGGATTTTTAGTCTATAAATTTACGACTGTAAAGCCTAGGGCAACGACCAAGAATAATGTCCGGTTTGGTACTGGGGCGGGTCCTACTGTAAAGGAACAGCCTGCTGCTGAAATAAGGGATTTCTACCATAAAACGGATGAGGAATTACGTTCTGCTAAGGAAAAGCCCAAGGTAGAGGTAAAAAAAGTCATAGCTCCTCCTAACGAGACTCCTGTGCAAGGATATGTAAGAAAGATGAAGGAAAAAGGCTTTAGTGATAAAGTAATAAGAAAAAGGCTAAAATCTAAAGGTTGGAATGATAAGCAAATTGATGCTATTTTGTGAATCCTTTACATAAAGTATATAAATGAACTAGGAACTTGGAATATATATGATATCTGATCAGGATCTTAAAGTGATAAGGAAGGAGCTGGAGACGGCAGAGAATCCTATGTTCTTTTTTGATGATGATCCAGATGGATTATG
>CAZUKZ010000035.1:0-2491 GCA_964621125.1 Candidatus Woesearchaeota archaeon | reverse complement strand
TTTTATTGAAGAGATTTGTTAAAAGGGGGAAAGGTGTCGTAGTTAAATGTTCACCTAAGTTAGATCCTATGTACCTGAGAAAGGTCAAGGAGTATTGTCCTGATAAGGTTTTTATACTTGATAAGCCGTTAGTTTCTGAAGAATTTTTAGAAGGGGTAAATGTACCAATATTTTGGATAGATCATCATGCTCCACAGGATGTGCAAGGGGTGAAGTATTTTAATCCAAGAATTGAGAATGATGCTGATAATAGGCCTACGTCCTATTGGTGCTATAGAATTGTTGAACAGGATTTATGGTTGGCTATGTGTGGCATTATTGGCGATTGGTATATTCCTGAGTTCACTGACGAGTTCAAGGAGTTGTATCCTGGTTTGCTCGGTGATATAAAGGATGCTGGTGATGCTCTTTTTAATTCTGATTTTGGGAAACTTACAAGGGTGTTAGATTTTATATTAAAGGGGAGGGTGAGTGATGTTAATAAAAGTATAAGTGTTTTGGAGAAGATAGAGAATCCTTATGAGATTCTGAATAAGGAAACTGCTAAGGGGCGGTATCTCTATAAGTATTTTGAAAAAGTGAATAAGGGGTATGTCAAATTGATTGCTGATGCGAAGAAGAGCGTTACTAAATCAAAAGTGTTATTGTATACTTATCCTTCTACGAAGCATAGTTTTACTGGGACATTATCGAATGAATTGTTGCACCTGTATCCTAAAAAATTGATATTGATTGGGAGGGAGAAGGAGGATAGGATGATAATCAGCTTAAGAAGTTCTAAGATAGAGATTCCTCCTATTTTAGAGAAAGCTTTAGAAGGGTTGGATGGATATGGTGGTGGGCATACTTTTGCTTGTGGTAGTAATGTTAGCAAGGAAGATTTTCCTGAGTTTTTGGAAAGGGTGGAGGGGTTCATTAAATAACTTTTTTTATCAATTACAGCACTGAACTTTTCTATGGGTTCATTGTAACTAAGGGATGTAGACCTTTTCTTTTGGCTTCAAGCATAATTGGTGTAAATTCTGTCTGAGAAATAAAAACTACCATTTCTTTAATTCTTTTCGTTGAGGGCATTAATGATAGTTTTCCATTTTTAGTGGGAATATCCTTGAGTTTATCTGACAATTATTCTTGTTTTTAGTTTATAGCTAAAAAACTCCTCCTTATAAACGTATGAATTATTAGAAAAAATCCTCTTTTCCCTATATAGAAAGGAAAGGCAAATAAATAGAAAGTTATAAAAATGATAGATTCTATTGTTTAAGTTAAAAGAGGATTGATTATGTCAAGGAGATTAAATAATGTTTTTCATATTGGAAAATATAAAAAATTTATTTTAGTACTAGCTCTTATAGTAGTTATATTAATGTTTTTATTTTTCACAAGTAATAGTTCTAATGAATCCAAATCAACAGGAAAATTTAAGGCCAAAAATTTTGTAAATACGCAAACAGGAAATGAAAAATCTCATACTCAACTATTAGAAGAGATTAAAGAAACAAAATATAACTTGACAACTGAAACCAATAAATATAACCAAGTAGAGTCTTCAAAAAAAAAGAAAAGCACAAATACACTAAGTAATCTTCAACAAGAAGCACCTACAAACAAGAAACTAAGAAATCAAGAAGGGGCGGTTGATTTTGTATTAGAATTCAGTCGCGTTCCAGTTATAAAGGGAATTGTCTCTTTGGATAGCCTTTCTATTTCGACTAAGCTAAGTTCTCAAGTTTTAATAGACAAAAACAAATTAAAAGTTAAGGATCAAACTAAGACAACGATTGAAATGCAAGGTTATTCGGGAAGCTTTATTCTTGATGAAGGGGGGATGACTTTAGATGGAGAATCCTTTGATCTTAGTATAAATGGGATTTCTCTGTCATCTGATAGCACTTTGCCCGTTTCGTTTACTGATTTGGACTATTCTGATCTCAATATTAAATCCAAAAATGTTAAATTCAAATCTGTATCATTCCCTTCAGGAAGAGGAAAAATAAAAATAGCCGATCGTTTAGATTACAACCTTAAGGACGATGCTATAACCATTTATAATTTCTCGGGTACTTTTGCAGTAAACAAAGATAGTGGTCTTATTTTCAAATTGATGGGGAAGGTTGGAGAAGCTGCTATCCAAGGAAGTCTTATGGATCTAACATTCCAAGGAGTGTCAAAGAGCTCTACATAAGAATTATTTATTGGGAAAAAAAGATGAAATATAAACTATTATCTTCTGATTAACATACTATGTCAACCCAACAAAAAAATAATCTTTAAATAGGATGAGGCAATAGGGTAAATAATGAAATTATACTTATTATTCATGTTATTTTTTCTCTTACCTTTAGTCCAAGCCCAAGAGGGCTATGAGAACAGTGCTAATTTAGATATACAGACAATTGTGCAAGGAAAAATATCTATCGAACCTGCTGGTTCAAATCCAATAATGAAAGATCTTGTAGCTAATCTAACATTCTATCCTGAGTCTCTACCT
>CAZUKZ010000034.1:0-12899 GCA_964621125.1 Candidatus Woesearchaeota archaeon | reverse complement strand
TTTGTCCAGTTTTAGAATTTATATGCTTTATGGCTTTGCATGTAATCTTATTACCAAAGCTTTTTAAATGGAGCATTATAACACCAGAGATATGAATACTATACTTTTATCCTGTTTTATAGTAAGCTTTTTAGTAGTTTTTATAGGATTGCCCTTCTGGATTAAGCATGCAAAAAGGGCCCAAATTACAGGAAAAGATATGCATAAATTAAATGCCTCCCCTGTTGCTGAAATGGGAGGGATTGTTGTTATCTTTGGGTTTATACTAGGTGTATTAATCTATATATCTATTGATACCTTCTTTCTTTCAGGGTTAGTCAAAGCAGAATTAGCAAGGGATCTAAAGATAATGGCCTCATTAGTTAGTATTTTGATACTTAGTGTTATAGGTATTGTCGATGATATTTTAGGGTGGAAAATTGGTTTACGACAATGGCAAAAGCCAATCCTTGCTGTCATAGCTGCCCTTCCAATAATTGTTGTGAATGCAGGACATTCTATGATGCTTGTGCCACTGTTAGGCAGAATAGATATTGGCTTAATATATCCTTTATTATTGGTCCCCATAGCTATAAGTGGTGCCTCCAATGGTTTTAATATGCTTGCAGGATATAACGGCCTAGAAGCTGGAATGGGAGCGTTAATCCTTTCAGCTTTAGCTTATGTTGCATGGGTAACCGAGTTTAGTTGGGTTTCTATGCTCGCCTTATGCATGGTTTTTGCATTATTGGCTTTCTACTTGTTCAATAAATGTCCGGCAAGGGTTTTTCCAGGAGATACTTTAACGTATCCATTAGGTGCTCTAATTGCAATAGTTGCCATATTAGGAAATTTAGAAAGACTTGCTTTAATCTTTTTCATACCTTACTTCATTGAGCTGTTCCTTAAATTAAGAGGGAGGCTAAAAAAGGAAAGTTTTGCTAAAGTTAATCAGGATGGATCATTAGACGTGCCGTATAATAAGATATATAGTTTAACTCATTTCTCTATATTAATACTAAAAAAAATAAAAAGGAGAGTTTATGAGCGCGAGGTCGTATGGTCTTTATTTTTAATGCAAGCATTTGTGATTTGTCTAGGACTAATTATTAGAGGTTAAAATGAAAAAGTTGATAGTTAATGCAGATGATTTCGGCATGAGTAGAAAAATTAATGAAGGAATTATCAAGGCATATAAAGGGGGTATTGTCACGAGTACTACAATAATGACTAATATGCCTGGCTTTGAAAAAACTGTCCAACTATTAAGAAAACATGATGATTTAGGTGTTGGGATTCACCTGAATTTAACTGAAAATTACCCAGTAGTCAAATGTTTAAACAACATAATCAATAAAGATAAAGAGTTGATTAATGCAAATATCAAGAAAGCCCTTATGCAAAATCTTAATCTTACTGAAATCGAAACTGAACTAGAAGCTCAAATAATAAGAGGCCAAAATAGTGGTTTAGGAATTACTCATTTGGATTCTCATAAACACGTGCATGTACTTCCAGGTATACAGAAGGTTGTTTTAAAGCTTGCAAAAAAGTTTAGGATCCCTAAAATCCGAAGTCCTTCAGATAGAGTCATAAATAGCAAACTAATATTTACTAAACAGTATCTCAAAAGATTATTAATTAATTATTATGCTTTAAAATTTAAGAAAAATCTTAGAATACTAAATGTTAAAACTCCTTCTAATTTCTTTGGAATCCTTGAAACAGGTAAACTTAACATTAGAAATTTAGCAAACGTCATCAAACACATTCCAGATGGAACATCTGAACTAATGTGTCATCCAGGGTATTTGGATTATAGTATTAAAGGATCATTGGTTAGATCTAGAGAAACCGAGTTGAAAGCCCTTTTATCTCCTAAAATTAAGCAAATTATAAAAAGGAAAGGCATACACCTCATAAACTATGGTGATTTATAGATGAAAGATATATCAATTGTTATTCCAGTATTAAACGAACAAGAAAACATAGTACCACTTTTTAACCATACGCTTGCGGTTCTCAAAAAGAACTTTAAGAGCTATGAAATAATTTACGTTGATGATGGGAGTAAAGATAAAACTTTTCAGATTTTGAAAGACCTCCATTCTAAGAACAAATGCCTTAAAGTTATCAGTTTTAGAAGGAATTTTGGGAAGGCTGCTGGGCTTTCTGCCGGATTTGCCAAAGCTGAAGGAAAGTATGTTGTTACGATGGATGGAGATCTGCAGGATAATCCTGACGAGATTCCTAAACTCATAAAGATAATGGAAAAAGGTTATGATATGGTTACAGGATGGAAGACAACAAAACATAAAGGCTCTTTGAGAACTATTCCTTCTAGGGTCTTCAATAAGCTTTCTAAAAGGATTACTGGTGTAAAAATACATGATTTTAATTGTCCATTTAAGGCTTATAGAAATGAAGTTGTTAAAGATATTCAATTATATGGTGAGATGCATCGTTATATACCTGTGTTAGTCTATTGGCGAGGTTATAGAATTGCTGAAGTCAAGGTAGGGAACTATCCTAGAAAGTTTGGCAAGACTAAGTACGGTTCAGGGAGAATACTAAAAGGTATGCTTGACTTAATAACTGTTAAATACTTAACATCTTATAAATCTAGGCCGTTACATGTTTTTGGTTCAATTGGTTTGTTGTTCAGTGGGGTTGGATTCTTATTTGGCGTTTACTTATTCATTTTATGGCTTATGCATATTGGAATTGGGAAAAGGCCTCTGTTAACATTCTCTGTACTGTTAATTGTATTAGGATTTCAGTTCATTTCGATAGGATTAATTGCAGAGATGGTTACAGATAACAATGCAAGAAAAAGCAGAAGCTATGGTGTGAGAGTATCCTTGGATTGAAATTAGGCTTTTGATTGCAGAATACGCAAGACTTAAAAAGATAATTCCATCAAAATAGAGTAGTAAAAATGTCATACGCAGATAGGTATTCAGGGATAATTAAACATCTTATCCAAATTTTAGTCCTTGTACTCATTTTTGGATTTTTTGGATACTACCTCTACAATGCTTGGGGACAACTACCTGAGTATAATTGGAACTTTAACTATTATTATTTAGTGTTATCAGGGTTGCTTTTACTATTCTTACCTTTTTTGACAGTATATTTATACCACATCATCTTGAAAAAAATTAACGTTAATTTGAATATTAAACATATCTTGGGCGTAAGACTAGTCTCTGATATGGGGCGATATATTCCTGGTAAGGTTTGGCTTGTTGTAGGGAGAATTTATTTTTTTAAAAAACTAGGCGTCCCTAAAACTAAAGTTTTGTTGAGCATGATTATTGAAATGCCAGTAATGATCCTAGCTGGATTTTTATTGTTTTTCATCACATTACTATGTTGGAATAATATTTCACAGTTTCACCCACAACTTATGATACTTGCCTTACTACCCATTTTATTATTAGCAATTCATCCCAAATTCTTAAATTGGATGTTAAATTTAGCATTGAGAATTCTAAAGAGAGATAAGATAAAGCTTAACTTATCTTACTATGATATACTAAAACTTATATTATTATTCACCATTTATTGGCTAGTTTATGGTTTTGGGTTTGCCCTTCTAATACATTCTGTATATCCTGTAGGCTTATTAGACATTATTAAAATGGCAGGTATTTATCCAATTGCGTGGACAATAGGCTATCTCTCTTTTTTAACTCCTGGAGGGATTGGTGTAAGAGAAGGAGTTTTAGCCTATCTCTTAAGTTTTATTATGCCTTTACCCGTGGCAATTGTTTTCTCCTTACTAGCAAGGATCTGGTTAACTGTATTTGAAGGCATAGCGGCCTTATTTGCTTTAAAGTTCATAAAACGATAAGCCAAATATGTTTCAAAATAACGAAAATCTTTTAAAATAGGGAATATAACTGTTTCTGATGAAAGAGGTAGAAAACCAGAAAGCATATTATTTAGATATGATTAAAGTTTTCTTCTCAGATAAGGCCAATATTATCCTTGTAGCTATTCTTTTGTTTGCTTTTATTTTGCGTCTGAAATATATGACGATAAATGCGGCTGTCTGGTGGGATGAAGCAGACTATCTAACTATTGCAAAAAACTTTGGTTTAGGATTACCAGAAGATGCAGCTCCATGGAGAGCAAGAGTTATACCTGCTATATGGGGAATATTTTATTACTTTGGGGCGAATGAATGGTTTATTCGTCTTTTTGAAACTATTGTTTCTGTAACTGGTATTTACTTGACATTTCTTGTAGGAAAAACATTTTATAACAAGTGGGTCGGGTTAATGGCTGCCGGAATGCTTACAGTTTATTTTGAACATCTTTTTTGGACTGCAAGAATATCTCTAGACATCTATGCCTTGTTACTCTGGACTCTTATAGCTTTACTTTTTTGGAAAGGATATAACCAAAACAAAAAAAGCTACCTCATTGCAGTAGGCGCCTTATTAGGTTTTGGTGTTTATGCATACGACTCTATAGGTTTTATGGCTGTATTTTTGGGTTTTTATATTATTTTGACAGATAGATTGACATTCTTGAAAAAAGCCAAGTTTTGGTTCATTATTGTTACTGCTATTCTCATGTTAATACCTTTCGGTGCTTATCATTATCATGAGTTTAAGGGTTATTTCGGGGAGTCATCAAACTTTTTATATGAAGCTTATCCTCGTTTTGGCCGAGTTGCAAATGCATACTATACAGATACTGAAGCTGTTCAAGATTGGGAAAGACCAGCTGATAAAGTATCAGCAGATTTTTTTAGTTATTTTACTAATTTACCCTATCTTTTCAAGTGGCAATTTTTTGTTGTCTTTTTAATTGGTTTAAGCATGTTTGCCAAATTATTTTTAGGATTCGATCTCCTTATAAAAGGCAAAGCTAAAAAGCTTAAAAAAGATCTTTATATTTTACTTTGGGGACTCACTGTTATGTTTTCTATGGGTTTCGTTGCGGCTACAACTGGATTTATGTTTGAACCACGTTTTATTTTTCCGGCTATGCCCGTTCTGTTTGTAATAATAGCCATGGGATTTATGAAGATATATAAATTATTAGCTAAATATAACAAACAAGCGGCTATACTTGTTGTCTTAGGCATCCTCATATTTGGTGGCTACAGTCAAGTAACTTTTGCAGATAAACTAATCAATGCTAAAAAAGATAGTTTTGCATTACAAAAACCAGCAGGAGAATGGTTGAAAAGCCATACTAGTAAGGGAGATACTCTTTTTACATGTAGTCTTACTGTACCAATGATGTATTATTCAGAGCGTCTTGTAAAGGCTTATGGCCGTAATTTAACAGCAGATGAAATAAATATTAAAAAATTAAAACCGAAATATTTAATTATTGACATGTACCATTGGGATTGCAATTATAAATATGTACAAAGTAATCCTCAGTTGTATAAACCAGTCAAGGCCTATTTCCTAGATAAAGAGAAGAAAAAGCCCGTTATTGTCATATTTGAAGTTAAATATCCCTTGAATTTTAATAAGTAATTTATCATAAAATCTAGAATAGGATTAGAATTATTTTGTGCTTTCTATTTTATCCCAGCCATCCCTATACTCTTCTTTTTTGAATCTTAAGCTGTAGAAAAGAGATAACCACATATAAAGCCGAACAAAAACTAATTCTACCGTCCAAAAGTATTCTTTAATAGTCTTTGGATAAGACCATATCCAGATTATACCCTTCGTTACTTCATTCTTGAAGGATTTGACTTTAGGAAAATCCGGAGCATAATGTGTCAATTTAGTATGAGCGTTCGCAGTCCTTCTTCTCTGCTTAAGCCAATCCCTAATGTTAGTGGGATTCTTTACAAAGACTTTAGCTTTTTTAACATAACCAATCTTGAATCCCTTTTTCCAAAAGTAATAGGGTATTATTGAGTCCTCAGCAACATCTAGTGGAATCTCTCTTATTGTCCCATCATTTCTAAAACCAAAAAGGTATCCTGAACATTCCAAAAAATTTCCTTTAGAAAATAATTCTTCTCTAATCTTATGTGCACCACAGTCAGCCAATAATTTTCCCCAATACCCATATAGTGTATATCTAGGGTTCTCACAGATAATCCTGCCACAAACACAACCAACCTTTTTGTTATCAAAAGACTTCATTATCTCATTTATAGCTCCATTATCAATGAAAACATCTCCATCTGTAAATATCCAAACTCTCCCTTTAAGTTCCTTGAAAAGCAAATTTAAAGCATAGCTCTTTCCCCTACCCGGATCCCTAAAGTAACGAATAAAAGGATAATTCTTCTGATAATGTTTAACAAGATTTTCAGTTTTCTTATCTGGAGCAGCAATAATTAATTCATAATCTTCACTAACTTTCTGAAAAATTATGGCTTCAATAGCCTTGTATACCATAGGTTCATTAAACGAGGTTATAACTATTGAAATCATCTACCCCTCACCACCTTAATCATAATTCCTGGTTCATGTGGCCTTTGGAACCTAAAATGTAACGGGAGAGCGTTACTCTCCTTCATTTTTTCTTTAAATGTTTCAATCTTTTTATCAGGAACATAAAATAAGATACATCCACCACCACCTGCCCCAGAAACTTTCCCACCATAAGCCCCTGCCTTCATTGCTTTCTTCATTATATTTTCCGCAAAACCGCATCCACTCTTGCCTGTAATCTTAGCCTTGATATCCCCTTCCTTCATAAGTAACTTACCAAATTCATCCAATTTCCCTTTAACCAATGCATCTTTTATCTTGACTGCATTATTCCTTTTTTCCATAAGCAATCTTTTTACTTCTTCTGGATTTTTCTTAATAGACTTTTCCTGTGCCTTATGGACATCCGAGCCTGTAACTTCCCTTTTAGCTAGATAATATATGAAAATGTTCTTTTCAAGCTGATCTATTATTTTTTCTGGTAGATTCAGACTCTCAACACTGACCTTTCCTTTCTCAAATGTCATATAGTTGAAACCTTTTCCAAAAGCTGCAGCGTATTGGTCCTGATATCCTCCCGGAACAGCCATAACATCCCTCTCAATATGGTAGGCCATACCCCCTACTGACTGAGGAGTGAAAGACTTGCCTTGAAAGTGAAGCATTGAAGCAATCATAGCAACATTTAACGAGGATGATCCTCCAAGACCAGACTGCATTGGAACATTTGTTCTTAGGATAAAGGAGTTATTAAATCTTAAACCAACGGTCTTCAACGTGGCTTTCAACAGATCCAATTCAGAAACATTTGACTCCAAGAAATGAGTTCTATTCGGGTTCTCATTATTAAAATAATCTATAATATCAATTTTTGCCTCATTTTTATCATTAATCTCGAATTCATAGAAATGGGAAGACAATGTTACATTAAGTACGCAACCCCAACCAATCTCATCTATATAGTAATCTGTATCTCCGCCATTCCCCAAACTTATCCTTACTGGTGATCGACATATTATTCTCAATTAAAACACACCCTGCATACTCATGGTTCTTTTTTTAGAATTAAAGGATGATTTAAATAACTTGCTAATATTTAGTTGATCTCAAAGCCTCGAGACGTTTAAAAGTACCTATATCCTCCAAGAATTCAGAAGTATTATAGGCAAAGATCATTTCTCCCAAACTAACAAGTTTAGGGATAATATCATTTTCTAATGAAGATTTTCCTTTTGGAAAGTATTGTAGAGCTTTAGCATTAAATACATGAAGTCCTAAATTACATAAATCTGTTGAAGGTTCTGATTCGTGAGGTTTTCTCCAGAACTTGATTACCTTATTTTGACTGTTAACTTCGACCATGTCACTATCATGAGGATGAGAAGATTTATGAACAACCAAGGTGCAAATTGCATCATTCCTTTCATGGAAATCAATAAGCTTAAAAGAATCTACTTCGCACAAAATATCTCCATGCAATAAAATAAAATCATTATCCCCTATGAGATTCTTAGCTTGGGCTATCGCCCCACCGGTCCCTAATGGTTCTTTTTCGATTGAATACCTTATGCTGACACCAAACCTAGACCCATCACCAAAGTAATCGACGATATGTTCAGCAAGATATCCGGCACAAATGATTACATCATTTAATCCATTTTCCTTAGCCCATTCTATGGCATACTCTAACACCGGCTTATTAGCAATCTTTAACATTGGTTTTGGAACTTCATAAGTCAGTGGTCGGAGTCTAGCACCTTTACCTCCTGCAGTCAGTACTAGTTTCATCTAAGAAGTAATAAGAAAAGATCATTTTTAACTCTTTTGTAAGAAATTCCTGATCTGATAATCACTGCATAAACTATATAAACGCAAATTTTGATTTTCAAATGATATGAAAAAGGCAGTATTTCTTGACAGAGATGGAGTGATCAATGAAGAAGTGGGCCACATAACTTCTCCAAAGCAGATTAAACTAATAAAGAATTCAGCAAAAGCAATATCCATCCTGAATAAAAGATTTAAGGTATTCATAATAACAAATCAAGCAGCTGTTGGAAGAGGATTATGCAAAGAAGAAGATATTGAAAAAATAAACAATCATTTGATATCATTATTGAAAGAAGAAAATGCATCCATTGAAGGAATATACTGTTGTTTTAATCATCCAATTCATGGCATTTGGGAATATAAGAAAGAATGTAACTTCAGGAAACCAAAACCAGGGATGATCCTTCAAGCCGCCAAAGAGAATTGTATCAATCTTAAGAATAGCTTTATGGTAGGAGATAAGATGAGTGATATCAAGGCTGGGTCGTTGACAGGGTTGAAGACAATACTTGTAAAAACTGGGCATAATGGGGATAATGAATTCAAGGATACGAATCCTGATTATGTTGCACAAGACTTATATGATGCAGTAAAAATCATATTTACGGAGGAAGAGAAATGAAAGCATTTATAACAGGAGCAGGAGGCTTTATGGGGCTTCACTTAGCCACTTTCCTAAAGAAGCAAGGATATGAAGTAATGTCAACCTATTATGAATCCATATGGCCTATCAGTGCCTTGAAGGAGTTGGGTGAAGCTGAGGAATTGGACGTAAGAGACAAGGATAAGTTTAAACATTTATTAAATGAGTTTAAGCCAACAAAAGTGTTCCATCTTGCAGCACAGAGCTATCCAACAGTCTCCTGGGAAAGACCCAACTATACAACCCAAGCTAATATTGAAGGGACAATCAACTTATTTGAATCATTAAAAGAACTAAACATTAATCCCGTTACCCTTGTTGCATGCTCTTCAGCTGAGTATGGTTTTGTTACAGAGGATGAAGTCCCAATAAAGGAATCACATGCGCTATTACCTCTGCACCCTTATGGTGTGAGCAAAGTTGCACAGGATTTTTTGACGTATCAATATTTTAAAAATTTTGGGCTAAACGGCATAAGAATGCGGATTTTCAACACAACTGGCCCTGGGAAAGTCAATGATGTGTGTTCAGACTTTACTAAAAGAGCTGTAATGATAGAGAAAGGTTTAAGTGAACCTGTCATGAGAGTAGGGAACCTCAAAGCAAGAAGAGGGATAACTGATGTGAGAGATGCCATAAGAGGGTTCAATCTTGTTACTGATATGGGAAAGATGGGAGATGTTTATAATATCTCTGGAGATAAGGTGTATTTGATACAAGACATTTTAAATAAGGTCTTAGAATTGTCTGACATAAGCCCGGAAATTAAAGTAGACCCTCAACTCATAAGACCCACCGACGAACCGGTGATTTTTGGTGATTCAAGCAGACTTAAAGAGGCTACAGGGTGGGAACAGGAGATAACACTTGAGAAAACATTGCAAGATATGATTGATTTTTGGAGAAAAAAATTGTAAAAAGGTGAATGATATGAAAGAATATATTGAAAAATGTGTAAATGATGCAATAGACGCAAAACAAAAGTTAGCTGGGATGAAAGAAGATATCGAGAATGTCAGTAAGATCCTAATTGAATCTTTTAATAAAGGGGGGAAAGTTATCCTGTGTGGAAACGGTGGTTCAGCAGCTGATGCGCAGCATATAGCTGCTGAGTTTGTTGGGTTGTTAGACAAGACCAAAGATAGACCTAGTATGGAATCAGTAGCACTAACTACAAACACCTCTATCCTAACAGCTATAGGAAATGATTTTGGTTATGATGAAATATTCTCAAGGCAGGTTGCCGGAATAGCAAAAGAAGGAGATGTTATCATAGGTATATCTACCTCTGGGAATTCTCCGAATGTTGTAAAAGCTTTAGAGGTCGCTAAAACTCTCGGGGTAAAAACCATAAGTATGACTGGTGGATCTGGTGGAAAGATGGGCGAGATAGGAGTAGATTATGTACTCAAAGCTCCTGCAGATAATTGCAATAGAATTCAAGAATTACATATCACTCTAGGCCATATAATCTGTGGAGTTGTTGAAAGAGAACTACATAATATAGCATAATTTATTTTTTTTCTAAAAGAGCTTGATAATAGTCTTCAAGTCGCTTTGCCATCTTAGCCACAGTATATTTTTTTGCATCTTTGAGATTAATTAGTTTTATCTTTTCTCTCAATCCAGAATCTTTAACTAGCTCCAAGAATTTCTCCTTTAACATCTCAACATCCTTATAGTCATAGGTAAAACCATTAATTCCTTCTTCAATGATAAACCTACCACCCTCTGTCCTTGAACTAATCAATGCATTTTTTCTGGCCATAGCCTCAACCAAAACCAGACCGAACGCTTCCCATTCACTTGGCAATATGAATATCTCTGAGATATCCAAAGCAGCTAACTTATCATCTTCGGATACCAATCCTAAAAATTTAACATTATCCTGGACACCTAGTTGCTTTGCTAAGCTTTGCAATCTTTGCTTGTCACCTACATCCTTTCCCATCGCAACAAACAAAATATTTGACTGAACTTTCTTAACTTTTGGCAAAGCTCTGATAATCTGATCCAAGCCCTTATATTTCTGGATTCTTCCAATGTACGTCACTACAAACCGATCTTCTAATTTATGTTTTTTAACAAGTTTTGAAGAATCAACTTTTCTGAATATTTCATTAGGAACACTGTTAGGTATAAACTTAATTTTTCTCTTACTGAATCCAGCTTTCACCATCCATGGATATTGTTCAGGATTAGACTGTATAGCTCCATGATATAATTTATTTATTGGATACTCAAACATCCTATACAACGTTTTTAAAATCTCTAAATGAGGCTTATATTTATCAAGAGCCATGAATGGTCCTTGAGGCGTGTTGATAAGTATTGTTTTTGAAAAAAGTTTTTTCAAGACTACAGATATGTCGCTCATCAAAAATCCTATGCTCTGAACATGGAGAATGTCAAAGTCGTATTTCAAGACGTTTAAAATCAGTCCAGGATTAACATGGATGTAATACTTGTAAGAAAACCATGTCGGGCTTCTATGTATATTTATACCTTCAATAGTTTCCTCAGACTTGAAAACGTCATCATCTTTTCTATCAGACGTAAATACATGGACCTCATGTCCCCTTTTTACTAATTCTTTTGCTATACTGAAATTTAAGTCTTCAACCCCTCCGATCACAGGGTGAAAATAAGTAGTAACAAGCCCAACTTTCATGTCATAGAAAAATTTTGTTTCATTTAAAAGCTTTGTGCATCTTACCCCTTAAACGCCAATGTAAATAGATCTCCGTGCAATGAATTAACAAGCCTGGCATGGTTATAGAGATGTATGTTGAGTTTCCTTGGCTTTTCCCCAAGCTTAAGCTTTGATAGAAGAATGTAAGACTCATGCTGGTTCTTAGCATACTTTTCATTATCAAACTTATAGAAAAGCTCATAGACTCCTTTGAAAAGCCTTTCAAGGTCTCCTAAAATTTTAGGTTTACTCTTTTCCTCAATGACAATCCTCTGCATCCATTTTGTTGAGTCTCCAATCTTCTCCAATCTATCAAGCATAAGGTAATATAAGGGAACTTTAGTGAAATCAATATGGCCCCTCTTGACCAGTATTCTTTGGCAATAATTAATTAATTTTTTTATATTGCGATCCAATGAATTTATTCTTTTCAAATCTTTCGTTTCCATAAGTGTCTGCAATAACAAAAATATTCTTCTAAATATTACCTTAAAACTTTCTTCTGACTCTCTTGCAATGTCTCTTATGAGAATGTAATCCTTTTCTTGTTCTATAATCTCATATCCCATGAGATACTGCTCAATGATCTCTGTTGCCTCCTCAAGGACTGATGAGGATGTAAAAGAGAGCTTGATTTCATTTACGCCCAATCTGTAAAGACCTTGCAATACCTTTATGAGGGTATTTTTATACCTATCTCCATCGATATGTGTTCTGTCTTGATATTCTTTGCTTGCGGAGATTATAACCTTGTGACCTATAATCTCAAGGTCTACTTGCCTTTTCTTATTTAACCCCTCTTTCTTGATCCAATCTAAAGGGAGCGTTACTGTAAATGATTTCCTATCTTTGGGGCCTTGGGCAGTAAGTCTCTTTTCCATGTTTTTCAGTATATTAATCCTTTATTTAATACTTTCTATTGTTGTAACCTGTAATAATGCAGTTAATTTGTCTTAATTTAAACTATTTATTTAACAGATTCTCTATATTTAATGTCTTCGGACAGGAGGTATTGAAAATGGGAAAATCATTAGAGAAAATGGCAATTGTAAGGCAGGACTGGCTTGAGTCTGAAAGAGGATGGGGTACGAGACCTGATGGCTGTTCCTTGCATGAGACTTTAGAGGACTGTAGGCAATTTGTTAAAGAGTATTGGGATAAAATGCCTGCCTCTGTGCCAGATGAATATTCAAGACCTTTAGGGGAGCCTTATATCACTAAAGTGAACAAGAAAATGTATGCTGAAGTCAAAGAAAGTGATAATGGAGTTTGGGTGTTGCAGTGTCATCTTGGGAGGCTGCTGGATGATTGAAATAGTATTCTCTAAAATAGG
>CAZUKZ010000033.1:0-13789 GCA_964621125.1 Candidatus Woesearchaeota archaeon | reverse complement strand
GATTAATCACTTATCGGATAAAGCTTACTTTTCGTTTGCTTATCGGGCAAAGCCCTATTTTGGACAAGATTTATAAATCGATAATCCCTTGAACAGGAACATGAAAGAAAAAGCATTAATCTATGCGTTACACAATGCTGTAAAGTATAGCGGCAAAGCCAACCCTGGCGCAATAATAGGCAGGTTATTCTCTGACTTCCCCGAGATGAAGTCAAAAGCCAAAGAAGTATCTAAGATAGCCCAAGAAGCTGTAAAGGAAGCTAATTCATTATCACAAGAAGAACAGTTAAGCAAACTTAAAAAATTAGCACCAGAACTTCTGGAAGAGAAAAAAGAAGTTAAGAAAAAAGAGCTTAAAGAGCTAGATGAGGCGAAGAAAGGCAAAGTTACCATGCGTTTTGCACCATCGCCGTCAGGACCTATGCATATAGGGCATGCAATAACAGGAGGGCTAACCTCACTCTATATAGACAAGTACAAAGGGAAATTCATCTTAAGAATCGAAGATACGAATCCTGATAATATCTATCCACCAGCCTATGAACTATTACCTAAAGATGCTAATTGGATATTTGGCAATGTGACCGAGACATGGATACAGTCTGACAGACTCAAGATATATTATAAGTATGCGGAAAAATTGATAGATTTAGATGCAGCCTATGTGTGTAGTTGTTCACAAGATGAATTCAAAAAATCTTCTTTAGATAAAAAAGAGTGCCCTTGCAGAGGATATTCTACTGCAGAAAACAAAAAAAGATGGAAGAAGATGTTTGATGAGTTCAAGGAGGGTGAGGCTATTGTAAGATTTAAATCTGATATGCAGCATAAAAATCCAGCAATGAGGGATTTCCCTTTGGTGAGGATAAACGAAAGCGAACATCCTAAACAAGACAAGAAGTATAAAGTTTGGCCTCTGATGAACCTCTGTGTCACTGTAGATGATATTGAAGCTGGGATGACACACATCATAAGAGCTAAAGAACATATGGATAATGCGAAAAGACAAGAGCTTATGTTTAATGTATTAGGGAAAAAGTTTCCAAAAACCTACTTTTTAGGTAGGATAAAGTTTATTGGTCTGGAAATATCATGCAGCAAGACAAAGGCAAGGATTGAGAAAGGAGAGTTTGAGGGATGGGATGATATAAGGCTACCTTTTTTAGGAGCATTGAAAAGAAGAGGATACCAACCAGAATCTTTCTTGAAATTTACTGAAGAAATAGGGTTATCAGAAGTTGACAAAAGAATTAAAGGAGAGGAATTCTTCAAGACATTGAATGCACATAATAAAGAGATTATTGATCCCACATCCAACAGGTATTTCTTTGTTAAGGATCCTGTACAGATCAAAATTGAAGGAGCACCTAAGTTAAAAGTTGAGCTAGACCTTCATCCAGACACTAGAAAAGGCGGTAGAAAGTTTGAAACTAATGGGGAGTTTTATGTCTCCAAGGAAGATTATGGACGGATTGAAGAGGGCAAACTAGTAAGGCTTATGGATTGCCTTAAC
This sequence comes from Candidatus Woesearchaeota archaeon, assembly GCA_964621125.1. GTDB lineage: Archaea > Nanobdellota > Nanobdellia > SCGC-AAA011-G17 > GW2011-AR17 > CAZUKZ01. The sequence continues at coordinate 12,276 of CAZUKZ010000033.1, read as the reverse complement.
TTTATCAAGGAAAAAGGTGAACTCAAGTTCCATTCTAAAGACTATGAAGAGTTTAGGGGAAAGGGTAAACTGATAATACATTGGCTTCCGGTGTCTTCGAAAAACATTGACATGGAAGTGCTTATGCCCGACAATGTTATAGTTAAGGGTCTTGGGGAAGTTAGTGCGGATGGGTTGAAGGAGGGGGAAGTTGTGCAGCTTGAGAGGTTCGGTTTTGCTAGGCTTGATGATAAGAATAAGATGGTGTTCTGGTATGGGCATGATTGACAAAGTAAAGTTCTCTAAAGTTGAGAAAACTGATTTACTGAAAGCTTGGGCTGTATTATCATTGGCTTTTGCCATCTTGATAACTAAAGATATTCTTTCTTTTGATATCATAAAGAGTCTGGTGATATCTGGACTTACTGTGGGAGTGGGTTTTATATTTCATGAATTAGGGCATAAATTTGTTGCACAGAAGTATGGTTATTTCGCTGAATTTCGGGCGGACAACTCCATGCTTGTTATAGCTTTGATGTCCTCCTTTTTTGGGTTTATTTTTGCAGCACCAGGGGCTGTGATGGTAGGGGGAAATGTCCGGAGAGATAAGTATGGCTTGATATCTTTGGCTGGGCCTGTGATGAGCATTGTGGTTGCGTTAGTATTCTTAGGGTTGAGTTTTGCAACATCCAACTCTTTTGTCTCATTGCTGGCTGCTTACGGTTTCAGAATAAACGCTTTCCTTGCCATGTTCAACATGATACCTTTTGGAGGGTTGGATGGGCGGAAGATCTTTGATTGGAACAAGACAGTATGGGTGGTGGTTGTAGTGTTAGCGGTTGTGTTGGTGTGGTCAAGTTTTTGAGATGATACACAACAACATTTTTATACTTATAAGTCCTTTACTTGTTTATGTCTATTGCACAAACTTTCAAGAATTTCAAGCGTCTCAGACAAATTGTCAACGTTTTATTCAAGCAAGAGATGGGTTATGTCATAGCGAAACTTAAGCTGAAGACACATCTTCCTGCAAAGCACCGATTGAAAAAAGAGAAGTTTGAGAAGCCCCTCACTAGTTTACCTGTAAGATTAAGAAAGTCAATGGATGAATTAGGTGGAGCTTTCATAAAGCTAGGACAGTTATTGAGCCTAAGGTATGATTTATTACCTGCTGAATACTGTGATGAATTCAGTAAATTACAGGATGATGTGAAACCTTTCCCTTTCAAACAAATCAAAGCAATAGTTGAAAAAGATCTAAAGAAACCACTTAACAAAGTTTTCAAAAATTTTAATAAAGATCCTGTGGCTGCCGCTTCTATTGGTCAAGTACATAAAGCTGTATTGCAAGATGGTACTGTTGTAGCTGTAAAAGTGCAAAGGCCAAAAATCAAGGAATTATTCAAGTCAGACCTGGCCTTACTTTATTACCTAGCATTCGAATTAGAGAAACACTTTCCAGAAATTAAACTTTATGAACCCATAGAGATTGTGAAAGAATTCGAAAAGTATACAAAGAAAGAATTAGATTATATGCTAGAGGCTAAGAATATTGATTCTTTCTATAATAATTTCAAGGATAATGACATGGTCAAGATTCCTCAAGTCTATTGGGATTATACAAGTCCGAGAGTCATAACTATGGAGTATATCGAGGGTAAGAAACTTATAGATGTCAAGAATTTCAATACTCTTAAAAGCAGTAGGAAAAAGGTTGCCGATGTTTTCATTAATGCAATGATCAAACAGGTATTTGATGATGGATTATTTCATGCAGATCCGCATCCTGGAAACATATTTATGGTTGGCAATAACCGTATAGCTTTTTTAGACTTTGGGATAGTAGGCATGCTCAGCCAAGACTCCATACGGCAACTTGAGAACCTTATGATAGGCATGGCACAACCCAATATTAATTTAATAGTGAAGACCATACTTGACATGGGCTTTACAGATGAAGAGATAGATGTCAAGGCCTTTAAGAGTGATTTGATTGATGGTTTAGGACCCTACTATAATGCTAAAGTAGGACAAGTAAATTTTACAGCATTGTTTGATACTATGTTTACCATTGGCAGAAAATATAAGCTTAAAATGCCGCTAAACATGATTCTTCTTGCAAAATCCTTTACTACAATGGAAGGTTTAAGTAAAAAATATCTTCCTGAATTCAATTATACAACATACGTTGTACCCAAGGCCAAAGAAATTCTCAAAAAGAGATATAGTCCAAATGCTATTTTGTCTAATATAAAAAACAGTACGGTGGACTTTACAGAGGTTTTAAGGAATTTTCCTACTGATGTGACTAGACTTATAAGATCCCTTAAGAAAGGCACCCAGGTTAATGTTGATATGGATAACAAGGACGTGAAAGAGCTCACAATGGAGATTGATCGTTCGAGCAATCGCCTGACTTTTGGTATGATTATCGCTGCATTGATAATTGCTGCATCTGTCATTATACTTGCTAAAGTAGGTCCTTTTTATTGGGGGATTCCTTTGCTTTCATATCTATGCATCATCCTAGCATTAATTTTCTCTTTAGCATTGATTGTTTCAATTTTTAAAGAAAAAGGAGGTGAAATTTAAATGAAAGAACTAAAAGGTGTTATCAAAAAAGGTGGTTTGATGGCTTTAGGTCTAGCATTAGTCACAAAAGAAGAAGCTGAGAAGGTAGCGAAAAAACTTTTGGTGAAAGGTAAGGCAAACGAACCTGCAGTGAAAAAGCTTGCTGTGAAAATTCTTATGGAAGCGAAAGCTAACCAAAGGAAGATGAAAAAGGATGCCATTAAAGTTATGGAAGGAATGCAGAAGAAGTGTGCAAAAGTCATGTGTCCTGAATGTGCAAAGCCAAAGAAAAAGAAGCCTGTAAAGAAGAAAACAATGAAAAAGTGACTTTTTATTTTTTTACATTAATTTTTTGTATGTGAATTTACCACCTTCATAGTGCATAGTAACCTGACTTGTGTCCTTTAGCGCCAAAAGATCTATGAGGTCTGCTTCACCCTCAATATAATCTTCTAATACTCTATGCAACTCTCTAGCTCCTTTTTTCCTACTGAACCCGAGCTTAAGCATTTGTTCCCTAGCTGCTTCTGTCAATGAGATTATTGCATCATGATCAGCCCTTGCCCTCTTATTTATCTCAGCCAATTGATATTTAAGGATCTCTTTTGTTGCTTCTGGACTTAAAGAGTCATAGTGTATGCTCGCACTGACCCTGTTGACAAATTCTGGAGGGAATGTTTTCCTTATAGCTTGCTTTATTGTATCTTCCTTATCTTTTTCTCTAACAGCTCCTGGGTCTGCTGTCAAGCCTATAGGATTAGCTTTCACCTGAGCTTCATGCTGCCCTATATTCCCAGTCATCATGAAAACGTACCATCTCATATCATGTACATCATTCTGATTGTCTATCAGTAATCCCTTGTCAAACGGCCTCAAGAAATAATTGAAGAATTTTTTGTGTGCCTTCTCAACCTCATCGACCATGACTAAAGAAAACACTGGATTATTCCTAACATGCTTTGGAAACAAAGCTTCATCACCATAACCAACATAGCCCTTGCTTGTTCCCCCAAGGTTGGATATCAGGTGACCCTCTTGGTAATCTCCCCCACTTATCTCAAGAAGTTCTGGACTTATCGGCAAACCCCTAAACAGCACGCCATTTAGCATTTCAGCAGTGTATGTTTTACCACATCCCGTTGGCCCATTAAGCAAAAGCACTGTTGGCTTCCTAATTCTCAAACCACCAAAATGAGCAATAAGTTTTTTCTGGATTGTGTACAATGCTTCGTCTTGTCCCTTGACATATTTCCCCATCTCTGATGCTATAGATCTACAGTTTTCCCTTATAGTTTTGAGATATATTCGTATTTGAGCATCAGTGAAAGTCTTAGATTGAGTCTGAGTTTCTTGTGCGACATTTCCCTTAGGTGTAAGCTGGTCCACCTTTTCCTCAAGCAGCTGATTCGCTATCTGCATCTCACCTAACTGTTCAGACAGTGTTATTATCTCTTGGTCCTTGACTGCAGAGTCCTGCTCCGCCGCCCTCAACATATCATCTGTCTCAAAACATCTGCCCTGGAAAAGCTCCACCTGGTCAATGAGCCAATGATATGCTTCTGGAGTATCTGTTATTCGCCTATATGATTCTAATTTCCTTCCTAAAGTACTATTCTCTAGAATAAGATCATTTATCGTAGCCCTTAACTTACCCAATTCATCCCGCATCTTTCCAGATTTTGAGCATAACAAGCAAGGGTCTGTGGGTGCTAATTTTTTGGTTTCCTTTCCAGACATTATTGTACTCCTCTTTAAAGAACTTATTAGTAATATAATGTAATACAACAGAGTTTAAAAATATTTACATTATTTTCCCTGAAAAAGACGCTCTGCAAGATAGTTTGGTAACTGAGCAGTAATTATTTTCTTAGATGCTTTGTTTATGTCGTAACTTATTCTCCTTATCGAGGTTTGAAAGGTTGAAGTGTCGTATATAGCATAAGATGCCTTTGCTATATTGTCTCTTGGTTGGCCTACGGAACCAGGATTTATTACAATTTTGTTATTCTCTAGTTTTCTTATGAATGGATGGTGGGTATGTCCTAAAACCAAGACATCTACTTTACTGACCATTTTATTTAGGATATTGTCTGATGTGTTTGGGTAAATGTACTCGAAAAGTGGGTCGTTTAATGAACCATGCGTTACAATTATCGTACGATTATCTACTTCTATCTTTACACTCTTATGAAGTTTTGAAATAAACTCCTTATTCTCCTTGGATAATATTTTGTTGGTCCACCTCAAAGCCTGCTGAGCATAACTGTTGAACCTGTCAAGGTCTTTTAAGTCTATACTGGCCCTATCATGATTTCCTAAGACAGATGGGATTTTCATCTGCCGTATAACGTTACAGCATTCGTTCGGGTCTGCACCATAACCAACAATGTCTCCTGCGCAGATTATGTTCTTTATCCTTAATTTCTTTATATCCTTAAGAACTGCACCCAGTGCCTCCAGATTTGAATGGATGTCTGAGATTATAGCAACTTTCATTTTATCATTTTTTCAGCCCTTTCTATCATGGGCTTCTTCAATGCTATGAAAACACCGCCACCCTTCCCCTTGACAAAAGTTATTTCACCTTCCTTAATGATTTTACTAATGCTTTCCCCTTCTATATCAATATGGGTCACTCTCGCCCCTACCATGCCTTTTTTATGGATGTATACCTTTAAACCTTTTAGAAGATGTTTGCCTTTTGCTGCTCCTGTCATGTATCTTACTATGCTTTAAGGATTAATAAGAGTTTGCAAAGATTTATAAAATCCAATTACCTATTCCTAACTTATGATAAATAACAAAGCTATCCTTGCGGGACTATTTTTCTTAGGGTTGCTATTGGTAGGTAATGGAATGACTGGGAACTATCTCTTAGATTTCAAACAGGCTATGTGTGATGTTGATTCAGATTGTTTACCTAATGAGGTATGCTGTGACTTCTATGATGAATCTTATGGAGTTTGCGATATGCAAGCCAACTGTAAGTCCATAGAGTCAATTACTCAAGAAGAGAAGGGAAAGATATCAATACTTAAGCCAAAAAAATTGGATGCTTCAACGTTCTTAACTAAAAGTACGAGCAGTTTTAGAACTCCTGCTTCGAGAGGAAAAGACTATTCCCTAATTGCAGGTTTTGTTATGATTGTCTTAGTTGTAGTTGTAATGTTCTGGGGCGTAGAGCCTAAAAAGTCATAGTTTTTTAAATACTAAACCTCTTATATTCTCTTTGACATATTTGTCTGCCTTCTTTGTCATTTCACCGGTAGTCAAAAAAACTAACGGCAGCTTAAGGTGCATTGCCTCATTAAATGCTAATAGCAATTCACCTTCGTTTATCTTTTTCTTGTTTTTTGCCTTGACAAAATAAGAAAGATTACCGACTGCAGAAGGAATTGTCACGATGAAGTTAGCCTCCCTATTCTTTCGTATTACCTTCTGTTCATGTAGGTTCATTCTGTTTTGAGATATAAAGTCCATGATTGTCTCATAGAATTCTCCCTGGTTCTCTAATTTATCAGGTTTTGTTAAAGGAGTTTGTTTTTCTTCCTTAACTTCCCTCTTTGTCTTCTTTGGGGGTTCCTCCTTTACAACATCCTCTTCAATAGGTTCTTGCTTGGACTTTTCTTTTGAAGGTTCCTGAATTTTTTCCGGTTTGGATGGTTCAGTGGAAGTCTCTTCTTTAGATGAAGGTTTCTCTTCAAGCGAACTCTCTTTAGGAAGTTCCTCTTTCAATATCTTAAGTATAGTTTCTTTTGCCTCCTCGTTCTGTACAAGATGCCATTTCCAGAATATCTCATCAATACCCTTCAGGTTCACCCTAAGAGGTATAGCAAAATCCTTTATGTCTCTCAACGCAACCCTCTGCCATGGTTCACATGCGTTATCCCTAAGAATCCTGTTCTCTTTTATCAAGTCATATGCCTGTTTTGGTCTCTGGGATAAATGATCTCGCAATTTTCCCAATTTACTTTCCTGACCAGGAGCATAGTACAATGGTGAACTTCCGATCTTTGCCTTTGTGAGCTTCAGAAGCTTGTTTGAAACCAGTTCTGCCAAGATTGCACCTGAAAATATCATATTCAGTTCAAGATTTTTTGATATCTGTATTGGAAGGACCGGGCCGTTCTGCTTCACAAATGCTAGGACCTGATCTTTTTTTTCTTTCATCGCATTTTTGTAAGAATTATGGATATAAATAGTTTTATGTGGTGAAAGCTGAATAATCCCCTTCAAGAATCTTTTTCTCAAGGTTAATTATGCCTTTCCTTGCTAAAAGCAAGGATGCTGTGCCTAATGCATACATACCATGACAACCCAATTCCCTTATAGAACTCTTCTTGAAGTTCTTCCCCCCTGCAATATCTTTTCTTAAACATCTTATCATAAAAAATATGTCTGTCGCTATGTAATGTACTGCCCTTTTGAGATAAGGGCGGTCTAAGTCCTTCCTGAATTTTAAAAGAGCAGATCCCATAGTTGCCACTCGGGCAAAACCTTCACACAACGCACTGTAATTATTGTCTTTGTACATTAAAGTCTGTCTAACTGCATGTACTGCATGAGAGTATTCGTGAGCAAGCGTGCATTTCAATGCTTCTTCATTCACTTTTTCCGCTAAGCAAATCATCGAATCCTCTGGATTTTCTTTTATAACAAGGAAAGTGCTATCTTTATAGTATTGTTTTTTGGTAAGCGTGTAAAGTGATATACCACCTCCAGCTACTAAAAGTAAGAGTGGAAGGTAAGGCATGGCTAACTGGCCTACAGCGGATATGGCGCATAATGTTAATGTACTTCCTGAGCCTAAATATAATCTTTGGAGGCCTTTATCTACTGATGATTTTGGTCTAAGAAGAGATCTTCTATGGATTTCGGGAAACTCTATGCTCGAGCCTAAGTATGCGTCTACATCCTCTTTCACCGTTTTAGCTACATCTTTAATCTTTTCTAATTGTGGGTTATAATTTTTCTTTGGCTTATGTTCGCCTGGAAGGTGATTGTGAAGATGAACATAAATTTCATGGAGTAATAAGAGTTTTCTGAGACTCAAAGGATTCCTTATCCTGTCATAAAGAGCTTCGTTTGTAACTAAATCTGTAAGGGTCAATATGATCTAAGGTCTTGTCCATCTAGACTCGTAATATGTGACGTCCCCTTCGTCATCGACAATACCTAATAGTAACCTTTTCCTTGTAGAATGTGCTACCCTGTTTTTAGCAGAAAAATCGTGCCATGTTAAAGATGAGCATTCATGTACTGGGAAGAGTATCCACTTTGCATGATCTTCTCCAGGTTTTATGCCCCTATCATATACTCTGAAATCTGCACCGAATTTCAAAGCGCTTTTTACCACATAACCCCTATTTCTCATGTTCTTGAATACGGAATATCTTACCCAGAAGCTAGGTTCTACCTTGCTCGCTTTCTTTACAAATGTATCTGGATCTACCTCTTTCCTTCCTGATTTGATAATCATTCTACCTTTTTCTAAGAGGTACAATGCCTCAACCAATGAGTACTGGAACCTTTTAGTGCTTACTGGCTCTCCTAACCTGCTCTTTTCATACAATTCCCGAGTAAGGTCTGAATCTGGAGCTATGACTCCTTCCTTCGTGAATTCCGCTTCTATCTTCTCTTGAGGTTCTATAACCTTCTGTTCTTTCTTTTTCTTAGGCATATCCCTTTTAAATAAGGATGTTATTATAAATGTTTCTGTTGTATGGAAAAGTTGATTCGGCAAAGTTTTATATACATAAAATGCTTACTAGCATAATATGGTTTGGATTATCAAGAAAGATGGCACAAAGGAAGAATTTGATGAGCAAAGGCTATTGGCTTCCCTACTTAATGCTGGTGCGACTTCTGAAATGGCTGAGGCCATATTGAAGAAAATAAGGAAGAAGTTGCACGATGGAATTTCTACATCAAAGATATATCATCTTGCATTTAAAACGCTAAAGAAGATGGACCTTCCAGCTTCATCAAGATACCAAGTCAAGTGGGCATTGATGAGGTTAGGTGATCATGGGTTTCCTTTTGAGCATTATATGGAAAAAGTCCTACAGCGTTTAGGTTACGAAACAGAAACTAATCAAATAGTGAAAGGGCAATACATAACACACGAGATCGATATCATTGCCAAAAAAGATGGAAAAACTTGCCTTGTTGAATGCAAACACCATTCACATCTAGGGACATTATGTAATATCCAAACCGCATTGTATGTCTATGCAAGGTTTTTGGACCTAAAGAAGACTTTTGATAAGGCCATGTTGGTAACGAACACAAGGTTCTCTAACCAAGTTAAAGATTATTCAAAAGGTGTTGAATTGGGGTTGTTGGGGTGGCGTTACCCTCTTAATAATAGTATGGAGATGATAATACGAGAAACCGAAGTGTATCCTTTAACAGTGTTGCAGACTATCAAAAAAACCATGCTTCCTAAACTTCTTAACAAGAAAATAGTCACTGTCTCAGAGGTTTCAGAACTTTCTATTGAAAAATTGGCATACCTTCTAAATATAAGTAAAGATACTGCTGTGAAGATACGTCAGGAAGCTTGCGGAGTACTCATGAAGAAAAAGCGTCCCAAATCTTCTGAAACTGCTTGTAAGATAGAAAGTTTGGAGTAAAAAATATTTATATAGTATAAAACTCTCAGTTATCTTATTAGAAAAAGATTCCTTTAATTTATTGAAATTCTCATAAGAATAATTCTGTCACAAATGCATTAATAGACTCAAGTATAAAATTGTTCTATGTACAAATCAAAAATTCCTGAAATCGAAAACAAAGACGCACTAAAACTATTACATCCAAGCATATTCGAATTGGATCCAGAAATTAGTATAGAAAGGGATGATAAGACATTACAGATACATGCATTAGCACCTAATGGAAAAGAGATAGTCTTTTTCAAAATACGCGATAGGTATCACGATGGGAGTCCAAGATACAAAACAAGGTTGGTTGAATGGCCCTATGATTCCTCACATGATAAGGTTAAGTGCGGTGCCGTAGAGCTGTCAAGGTATTCAAGAGATCCAAAGCAATATTTTCCTGATTCAGAACTTGTCCAATTCCTTAAGGAACCATTTGATTATATCTTTGATGAACCAGACAAATTCGTTAGGTTATGGAAAGAGGCTTTCATATCAGGACATTTCCCTGGACAATCAGCCTTACCTTTGAAAGGGGCTGCAAAGTATTTCTTGGAAAGGTCAAAAGCGTTAGCCAACAGCTTAGGTTTTGAAGTTACATTATCACCTTCCCATTATTATGTAGCTGCAAGCGATCTTGAGCACGGGTTCTGTTTCCAATCTTCCCTGCAAGAAAAGGAGTTTAATGAGATTGAAAGAATACTATCTGAATATGATCTAGATGAGAAGATATTAAGACAACAAAAATCATGGATTGTATTGTTGCAGAAGTTTCCATATTTAGGTGAGAGTGAGCTTTCACAATTCTGGCTCCAAGGATTAGAATATCCATTGTATTATGATGGAGAGAATGTAGAAAATGTGTGGATGTGCCAATCAGAGTCTAAACCCAAGTTTGATGATTATAAGCCTAGAGAATGCGAAAGGAGGTTGAAGAATCATGGGATTATCTGAATTAAGAAAATTGTTGAATGACAATGCAGAGCTAAGCTGGAAAGAGTTCAAGACTACAGATATACTTTGTAACTTCTTTGAGTCTAAAGGAATTGGCTGCCGAAAGTTGAGCAAGACTGGATTGATTGTAAAGAAAGGTCTGGGCAAAAGGTTATTATTCAGGGCTGAATTGGATGCGTTGCCTTTTGATAAAGAAGTTTTGCATGCATGCGGGCATGATGTGCACGCTGGAGCATTAGCATATGCCCTTGTTGAATGTAAAGAGCCGATTATAGGCATTTTCCAACCATCAGAAGAAGATTATCCTTCCGGGGCAAAGTACGTCTTAGATGAGCTTGATGAGGATTATTCAGCTGCTATTGCAGTCCATGTTGACCCTTCTTTGCCTATTGGAAAAGTGGGAGTGAGGGCTGGTTGTGTCATGGGGTCTGTCGACCTGATAAGGATAAAAGTAAGAGGAAAAGCTGCGCATACTGCCACACCTAATGAAGGGAAGGACGCCATAGTGGCTTCGGCTGATATTATTTGTAGAATAAACGAAGCATTTCAGTCAGACAACTGTTCTGTAGTTATCTCCAAGATCAAAGGCGGAGAAAAGGATAATATTGTGTGCGATAAAGTGGAATTGGTAGGCACTTCAAGGGCGTTAGATGAAGGATTGAGGTTCAAAATAAAAGATAAAATATCTGAAATCTGTTCTGACATCAGTGATAAACAAAGGATTAAAGTTGATTTTGAGTTTGTTGAAGGGTACCCTTCATTGCATAATAATTCTGGGTTGGCTAAGAGAGTTTGGGAAGTATTAGAAGAAGAACTTGGGGTGGGTAATGTGGTTGAGAATGACGTAAGATTATCCAACGATGATTTTGCTTTCTTTGGAGAGAAAGCTCCGATCTGTCTTATTAGGGTTGGGTGTGGTGAGGGGAGATTACACTCTAAGGATTTCTATCCTAATGGTGAAGTAGTAGAGATTTGCAGAAAGGTGTTTGTTACATGTAGTAAACTATCCAGTGAACTTGCCTCTGCTGAATCCTAAAACACACTTGCAGTGTGGACATGAGTAAAGTGTCTCTTGCTTGAAAATTCCTATACCTTTAGATTCTTTTCCTACATCCTTTATACTTACATCACCCTTACAGTGAGGACATTTTGCCATATTAGTACAACAGTTGTATTATCTTATAAAGGTTTGGAAGAATTCAATGAAATAGCAGAAGTTTTTTAAATGGCAGCAAGTTTCTTTCAGTGATTATGAACACGATAAGGCAATTTTTAGTGTATAAACTTCCCGATTGCCAGAAAGTACTTGATGTCGAAACCACCCCATGTATGGCTTGCATGTCAGCAGCCAAATTGCCTACTGAATACCATGAAGTTGTGCTTTTAGGTATTGGTCCTCAAGAGGATGCTACAGGGATATCAGTGATTTATTTTAGAGATGGGGTCATGCGACAGCCTGACAAGACTCTTAAACTTAAAGAAGGAAACTTAGAAGTTCTAGCTGTTAGTTTGTCTCAAGAAGGGCTCTGTAGAAATTTATAAAGACAGAACCACCCTTTAAGGAATTTATGAACAAACCACAAAGAGGTGATTCTATCTATGGTAAAGCAAGTCTTTAGTTATAATAAACTTATTGCTAAAACTCGTGTGCTTGTCACACGAGAAAAAGTGCCAAAGCATTGGAGTAAGACAAAAAACGAAAAATTTGATGTTCATACTATTTGTGTATTGTTTATTCTTTTTCAGATTGAAAGTAAGTTTCCTTTGTAAGAAAATCGGCTATCCACCAGCTGAAGCTTGGTGGCATTTATCGCCGATTTTCAAGCGCTATGCTTAGACTAACTTTCTTTGTTTTGTACCTGACCACTTATTAGAGTGTTCAATGTAGTGTTGCACTGTCTCTGAGCTTACACTGCCAATACTCCGATACATTGTTCCACGATTCCATAGATGTCTATACTTCTTCAATGAAGGGTACTTCTTTCTTATGTAATAAGAACTCCCTCCCTTCAGCACCTGAAATAGTTTTCTAACTGAAAATTCAGGTGGACAAGAAACAAACAAATGAACATGCTCCGACATAACTTCTTTAGAGAACAAATCAATGTTA
>CAZUKZ010000032.1:0-14077 GCA_964621125.1 Candidatus Woesearchaeota archaeon | reverse complement strand
AAGTAGAAACCTTTAAATACCGATGCCGTTTTTTTAATCTAATTAGTCCTAAAGGAGGCTTTAATAAAATGGAACCAGAAAGACCGTTAGATGCATTGAACGTTGCAAGAGGAAAGAGAGTAATAGTCGAATTGAAAAATAAGGCACAGATGATCGGAAAATTAAAAGCGTTTGACATACATATTAATACAGTATTGCAGGATGCGGAAGAGATGGAAAATGGACAGCTCAAAAGAAAATTGGGAACTGTTTTCATTAGGGGAGATACTATAGTCTTAATATCACCAGCTGAACAGGCATAAAAATGACAAAAGGAACTGCTTCATTCGGAAAGAAGTCTGGAAAGAGAAGCCGTGGACCTTGTAGAAGGTGCGGTAAACCATCTTACCATAAAGGCAAAGGTGTTTGTAGCAGTTGTGGGTATGGTAAAAGTTCTAAACTTAAGAGCTATAACTGGAAAAAACCTGGGAAGTGAGAGATACTAATCAATCATTACCTGTTTGATTTATGCGGGGGTGCCGGAGTGGTCAAACGGGCTGGGCTTAGGACCCAGTAGCTTAGTGCTTACGCAGGTTCGAACCCTGTCCCCCGCACTCCTTTTTAAATTTTAATTATTTCTTTGATTTCTTTTAACTTGATAATATTTAATTATAAGGCTTTTTTGCTTTTGTTGTACCATACTAAATATCCTTCATTAATGAGTTCTTTGATTGCTTTCTTTAGCAATCCTATTTTTTCTGATCTTATTCCTGGAAGTATTGTTTTATACCTCATGTGTTTTGCACCAATTATTTTTTGCCGCATCATTCTAGTCAAGATAAAAATTCTTAAATCCATAATACTAGCTTATTCTAAATATGTCTTTATAAGATATCCTAGTAAAAATTTCTCTTTTTTCCGACGTAACCGTAAGTTCTCATAATGATACTTTCAAAGGCTTAAAATGATAATATTTATATACTTGATCTAATTATCTAAATGCATGGAAATAAGAAGTTTAGATGGTCCTAGTATTTTTTTAGAAATTTTAGGGGATAGTCCAAGAAACAAGATAATTGATTTTTTGGTGGGAAGCATAGGGATGGATTATACACTTAAGGAGATTGCACAAGGGGCTGGGGTAGGTTATGCAACAATAAAAAGAATATGGCCTAATTTTATAAAATATAATTTAGTAAAGTCTACAAGGAAGGTAGGAAAGGCAGTATTTTATACTTATAACACAAAAAGCCATATAGGAAAACTCTTGAATAATTTTCATGTTGAAGTAATTTATTCTAATATAGAAAAAGAAGCAATACCGAAAATCAAAACTAAAATCTGAATATCTTCTGGATATAAACAACAAGGAAAGTTCTGTACCATATACAGATTAGTAAAGATATGATCATAATTATCAGAGAAATCCAACTGAATTGTTTGGCAATAAATCCTATCCAAAGTCCAAGCCACCCTCCAAATACAAGTAGTCCTATTATGAAATATACAAGAATCAAAGGTAAAAATGCATACATTTGCTTCAAAGCCAAACTTAGAGTCCTTGTTATAACTTTCTTCACCTTCCCTTCATTAAATGTAGCAAATAACATATGCAACAAATACCCTATGATTAAAGCTATCAAACCTAAGACTATGAGCCACCACCCTGAGACTAAGCCAGATGTATAATTGTTGAATAGATTTATTAATTCAATGATGATAAGAGCTAATACAATCATAAGGGGGAGAGTAAGTATACCCAATCTAAGTAAAGCTTTCCAGCTGAACCCTTTCCTGCTCATCAAGCAATAATTGATACCCTCAAAAACAATCCACGCTATAATTATGGCTAAAGGCACAATTATAAACATGAAGATGAATGCTTTGTTTGCAATAGGTCCTATCATTGTTAGCAAGTTTTGAACCTGGGTTGAGCCTTGGGTCTCAATTGAACCCTGAACAGTTGTTATAAGTTTTTGGTATTGTTCTAGGCTTGCTAAATATGACTTAATCTTGAACCTGGAAAATAACATGAATCCAAACATGAACGCTAGAAATAATAAATCAAATACTAAAAATTTCCATCCATGTCTCTTGAACAACTTATTCGTTTTCCTTAAGATAGAATTCTTTTTCTTCATGGCTTTCTCCTAATTGGAGGGAAATGTCTGTGTGAATGAGTATTGAAACCAATTGGTTGAGATTTTTTCTTATGGAGGAAGGCATAGGTGCTGATTGTGATAATTGCAATTACCAGTATTATAACAATAATAATCAGTATGGTGTTGGTTTTTTCAGCCTTTGCTTTCTTTTGAGGAGATACACATTTGCCAGTACAGCAATAACTGCTATCGTCTGCGTAGATGAAGCTGCCGCCCTTACATTCTTCTCCAGGGAAACAAATGTTGCCTTTGAGATCGCTTTGGCATGTGGTCGTTGGGAGTGAGTAAATTTGTGAAGCAGTGCAAGTACCATCAAGACAACAGTAGTAGCTGTCATCCGCAGTTGTCATTGTACCTCCCTTGCATTCTTCATTATAATTGCATTTTGTTCCGTTCAACAAACTGCAAGTTTCCTCCTGCTTAACACATGTACCATTAGTGCAGCAGCTCATATTTGCGTTAGGGGTGTATACGAATTCTCCAGTGCAGGTATAACCTTTGGAGCAGATGATTCCTTTCAGTTCACTACATCTTTTTGGATTATCTTTTACAAGAGAGAAATAATCTTCAGTTAGGGTATCTTCTACTTCATCTTTCACTTCAGGTAGCATACAACACTTGTTTGGAGACTTACAATCAGACCAGGAGCCTGTACTTGGTTTCATCTCTTTGGTATTTGCATCACATGTTTCATAACATGCAACGTCAAATGTAAGGTTAAAACATGATTCTGCGCTTACGCTGATCGAACATAATGTGAGTATTAATATTCCAATTAATATCTTTACATTCATTTGTTCACCGCCTGGTCAAAAGCATTAAGCCAAAAAGTAAATGTTTTGGGACGTTTATATCCGTGACTACGTCCTTTATTCCAGGGGACGTTAGCTGTCTTTATGACACCGTCTGCTCCAACAGTAGTGATTTTTGTATTATAATAGTTGATATTTGCTGTTGTAAGCTTCTTATTTTTCATGGCGCTTATGGCTTCGGGCATTTCTGCTACGTAGACTTTGATGTTATTTGCATGCAATGTTGAGACTATGGACTTGAGGTCTTTTATGACGGTCTTTGGACTGGATCCCACTAAAGCGTTTGTGCCTTCAAAGATTATGACTGTGTCACTGCCTATTTTTTTAATTTCTTTGATTGATTTATGAAGGTATATTTTTATATGGCGGATGCTCCTTCCCCCGAATGTGAAAAGGTCACAGCTCCTTATTCCTTTACTCCAGCAACAACCAACTTTGGATGCTCCCTTGGCACACCTGTAACCTTTGAAAGTTCCTACATTATCCCAAGTGCTTGAAAGTGTATCCTCAAACACAAAGTTCTTAGGATCTATCTTATAGCTTTTCAAGCCATATTTCATACCTATCATATGTGAATTGCCTAGGATTACTACTGGTTTTTTAGTTTTGGATTCAACTTCGACAGGGGTTGCTTGAGCGAATTTGTCTATATATTGTGAACTGTAATACATTATTTTAGTAATATAACATTTGATGACTCTAGCTTTACTTGCCCTTCTTTGGTCGTTCCAACATTCTCTCCTTCCTGATTTACTGGTCCAACACCATGTATTGGAATAGCCGTTCTTCTTTAGAAGGTCTCCTGTGAATACCTGAGCTACTTCTTCAAATGTAGGGTTTGTTCTTCCTGTCGTCTTTTGAACATCTTTAATGGCTGCGCAGACTGGCCTAGCTCCCGCGTTATAAGCCATAAGACTGAACTTGAGCTTCTCTTCATCATTAGATGTTACAGGGCATAGTCTAGCAATTGTTCTTAGATTTCCTTGAATAAGTTTAAGTCCGGCGGGAATTATGTATTCTGGTTTAAATCTGTTGTCAACTCCCTTACAATTTTTGGTGCAAAGATAGCCTGGAGCATATGGGGTATTGATCTTCATATTTGAACTTCCTCCACAGAATTGCATAAGGCCCTTACATCCAGTTGAAGATACTGCTGTAGCGATTGCTGAAGATTCAGCTCCTATCAATCCAGCAATAGTGGCTTTCATTTCAGGAGTTGTACTTAAGCTGTTAATAATTTCATAGTATGTTCTTGCATTTGGGTTGGAGGTTGTACTTCTTTTCCGGATTATACGATTCCAGATTGTATCACTACCTTTTTTCTTGCTTGCTATATTTGAGCTACAGAGTTTTTTGTATTCAGATTCGGCTTTTTTTTTTAATTTTTCGATTGCAGATGTGGTAGTTATAGTTTTTGATGGTTTGGTCGGAGTTATGTTATACACAGTCGGTTGTTTAGGAATTATAGTGGTAGAAGCCATTATAATCGCTTTTTTATCTACACACTTATTACTATCCCACTTACATTCTAGCTTAGCTTCCTTATTACAAAATGAACTTGTGCATCTCGCCTGATCATTACTAAAGTCTGAACATTTTGTTGCATAAGAGCATGCGTGGCATTCATTTTTAGGACCAAATTTATCCTGAAAGAAACACCGTGGATCTAAACTATGGCAAGTCTTAATGTCACAATTGAATCCTGGGATAATACTAGAGATTCCTGAATGGCAATAATTGCAAGCTTTTTCATAGTCTATCTTGTTTTCTACTTTGAGGGAAAGTTTTTTATTGTAATATTTGTTTTTAAGCACTGCTAATTTTACTGAGTGATCTTTCTTTAGGTTTGCACTTTTCTGGAATGTATTAAAAGCAGAACTAACATTCTGTTGGTATTGTTTCTCTAATTTCTGCCTTTCTACTTCCCTTCTGCCTTTGTCTGTTGTTGCTTTTTGGACTGTTGCAAACAGTTTTTGGTATGATCGGTATAAAGCTTTTAATGATGTTTCAAATTTATTGACTATCTTATCTATAGCAACATCTGGGTTCATCTTAGCACATTTATCTGCCATCTTCTCAAGGATCTTTGCTCCTCCAAAAGTAGCCTTAACTTCTACTTGAGCACTTAAAGTTCTTGTTGCCAGGCTTTCATACAAGGAATAAGCAGCCATGAATTTATCGCAATTCTTTGCTTCACTAGCTACATTGTCAGCATTTTTCAGCAATTCTTTCGATGCTGTCCCGTTAATAAGGTCTGTTATACCTTTCTTAGACTTAAGAGAATTTATGTCAGAGTCAGTAAGTGCATTCTTCACACCAGCCATACGGTCAGTGTCTTTGATGCTGATTGAATTCAAGTCTATCCAACAGCTGCCTAAATTTCCCCCACATGTTCCAACCTTTCTCCATCTATTAGTGTTGGTTCCTGTTCCAGGGTTGTTGACTGAGCAGACTCGGGATATTCCAGTGGTTAGAAGGCTTGGCTGTCCAGGTAATGGTAGGCTGCCTAAGCTTGGGCTAGTTGTGGGAGAAGACGGAACGCACTCTTTTTCGCTTTTTATATCTCTCTTTGCCTCATCTTCAACAACAAGATCGTTGATATAGTTCAATGAGAAATCTGAACTCACAGAACCGAAACCACAATCGACAACCCCATTGATATTAACGCATACTTCATTGTAGCCTTCTGCGGCGACACAGTCTATAGTCGAGTCCGCTAATCCTCCAGCCTCTATGCTTCCGGTCCTTCCTCCGCACTTCTCTGTTACGTAATATAAATTACCTAGGATACTGCTTGAAGCTTTATTCCTTAGGTAAACAGAGAATTTGGCAGGCTTATCTTCTCCTGCATAAATATGATAATAAACTTGGTATTTCTGCTTTTTGGTTGTCTTTGAGTAATCATAGACACTTAATAGGGCAGTGTATTGGGGTGGGCTTTCTGGTTTTGAAAGATCATCTATGAAGTCTCCCAATCCGGGAAGTTTTCCGTAGATTGCTTGCTTACATATAGTTGTACCCAATTCGTCAGTTGATCTTGAGGTATAAGCAGCGAAGGCTGTATTAGCATATTGTTTCGTAAAGAAATTTACGGAAGCGCCAATATTCTGGACACTACTTTGAAATGTGAGATATTCTCCGCCACCTCCTGTTGCAACCTTCTTATCTCCAAGAATTTTATTTGTGAACCAACCCAGGATGCCTCCTTTCATATTCATAATAGACATTGCTTCCTTCCAGAGGAGTTGGCAGATGAATATCGATCGGATCTTATCACAGATTCCTACGCTCTTACCATGTACTAAGGCTGTCTTTAAGCATTTTTGGTACCCTTCAAGTATGGATCTTATGTTCTGTAATCCGGCGTTGACGCCTGTAAGACATATTGGAACGGGTTCTTTAGGGATGTTGAAGTTGTGTAATCCTAGAACTACGGATCCTATCAAGCCTGTCTGTACGACATTGTTGACGTACCAAGTTCCACCTAAATTGAATCTTGAAGGGGGACACATAACTGGATCGCATACACCAAACAGTGTCTGACAATCTCCAGGGTCCATAACGTCATAACAACCGGGTGCGTTTATTTGGTTCTGAAGGTTAGCCCTGGAGTTACTTATTGTGAACTGTTTTCCACCTATATTAACAACATCTCCGGCTTTATGTTTGCCAAAACTGCTGGCCCTACTTCTTAATCTACTGTGTTCACTTCTGTATTGGGCCAAGTTGAGGACACTCTGGTGTTTTAATAGTACATCATCATTGGTACAAAGCATACCATCTTCTCCAACATTCCATTCTTGGATGGTATTTGGGCTGCCATCCTTGTAGAAGTCTAAGATCTTGACAAAGTTTCCATTTCCTGAAGGGATGCAGTATGGTGTTCCATCAGGATATATTTCCACGTTTGAACCTGGTGCATATTTTTTACTAAGCTTTCCAGTTGAGTATGCTGTTGTCTGGGCTACATAAAGCTTATCGGATGAGGTTATGTAGACTTGCCCTTGTGATGTAAGTAAAGGGGCGTTTGGATTTTTCTTATACACTTGATCTAGCCGAGCTTTTTCTTTATTATACTCTACATTACTAATCTTTCCTTTCAAGAGTCTGATATAATCTCTAACTGTGCCTTCTTTCAGAACTTTTTGCCCTACTTCTGTATTAGAGAATATTGTGTTATCTTTTTTCCTTAAACTTGATAATTGGTTAATCTGCAGTTTGGGTAAGTAAGGGAATGCTGTAGAAGTAATTTTTCCACTCGCTAAATTAGATCTGTACCTATCGGTGAATATCTCTTTTTGTGAGGCTGGAGATTCCTGGTTGAAGTTCGAGTAACTTCTTTTTATATCATCAACAGCTTTGTTATATGCTTCCTGTTTTTTCTTATTGGTTAGGCTAAAACTCTTGAGCTTATTGTCAATTTCTTCTTTGAGGTTGTAATCGTAACCACCGCCATTTATGACATCGCCTTTTAATCTACTGTACACAGAGGACTTCTTCATTTCCTGCAGATACCAATAGTCCCGTAATTTTTTCTTATCAAACAATGGGTCTGGAGTTAGACTGCCGTACTTATCAATGTCTTTATAACCCTTACTTAATTCCTTATACCAATCTTGGTTCTTATAATCATTAAAATTACTATTGATATCTTCGATGGCTTCTTGTGAATAATCTATCTGACTGTCAATGTTATCAGCATTTTTACTGAGACAACTGTCTACTGTGCCATATATCTTGCCTGTACCTGAGTTTATCTTACAGTAGGCATTCCATCCCCCCTTGCCATCTGCACCCCTCATTACTGATTGTCTTGCTTTTGTTCTTGAAAGTCCTGTAAAGAAGGAGTTCTTAACTGTGAGTGCCGCAAATGTTATTAAGCAAACAGTCTTCCAGGTCTTGACTACTGCAGTAAGTTTATCTATTACTTCAGTAAGGTCATCTATGATTTCTTGAGTTGAATTAATTTTGTCTTTAAGCTCATCAGGTGTCCACTTGATAAGCCTTTTTTCTACTGGTATATGGAGGGAAAAATTGGTCTCGCTCTTCAAAGGCTTACCTGTTCCTGGGATGATTCGGACTAACGCTAATTTCTTAAGGTCTATGCTTGTTATTTGAACTGTATTTTGGTTGACTGATTCAATAGTTTTGAGTCTTAGTGTTTTAGTAGTTGAACTTAAAATAGAAGAACTTTGTCCTAAGCTGTATTTTTTTACTAATTCGACAGATGAAGACCCGATCTTTTTTACAATCCAGTTGAATGTACCATTGATGTCTCTTATATCTTTGACTAATAAGCCTTCGCCTATAGTTTTCCTATAATTTTTCCCATTGATATTGACATTGAATGTAGGTTTTTGTACAGCAGAGGCACCTATTATGTCTTTAACCTTTACAGTAACAAAAGCATTATTGTCTAGGAATGAAGCAACCTTGTATGTGGCACCGTTCTCTAAGTCTTCCTTGATTTCTATTAAGCGTTTCTTTGCTTGAGGTAAGAAATTTCCTTTATTATTCTTGATAGACTTTTCATAATAAGTCTTTGCAAGGTGTGTACTATTGAGGTTATAATCGTAAATGTATGCTATCTGGTAGTTGGCTTTATCTTCATATAAGATTCCTTGACTATCTTTTACACCTTTCATAATTCTTTTTGAATCTTCATATTTTCTTATTGCAGCACAATAGACAAGCTCTTTGTAGGCCTTTGAGACTACCTTTAATTTTTTCTTGTTATCTGGAATGGTTGGAATCAGAAAAGTGTTACCTTTGCAAGGGTCTGTTGTTGAAATTTGAGTGGTTTTTTGGGTTGTTGTCTTTATATCTTTAATTTCAATATAATTCTTGATAGCTCTTACAAAATCATTAGGACCTTCAAAATTGACATCAATCTTCTTTCGCCCTTTTTCTGTGTACTCATTAATAGAACTCACTTTCCATTTAGATCCGGGATACAATGCTTCGTTTTCTTTGAGTACGACTTCACTCAATTCTCCGTCACGGTTTATCTCAAGCTTAATCCTTTTGATAGAAGGGTCAATTATGTCCATAAGCTTTACACGGAAAGTATTCCTTCCAAGTTCTTCTGAACCCCATAACCTTATGTAATCTGAAGTAGAGCCTTTATTTATACTGAATCTTTTTAATGGTCTTGGTGTGCCTGTATTCACAAATTGATTTAGGCTGTCATATGTTGTTCTTAATTGCCATAAGTCATCGCCACCATAGACTACCAGAAGGGCCTTGTTGTATGTTATGTCTTCTGCACGTAAATACCCTCTTCCTCCGAAAAAACTGTAGTCTTGGCTTGATGTTTTCCAGTTGCTTCTCCATTCATTGTCCTTAGGTTCCATGGGAAGGACTAGATCTTGTTGGATCATGTTAAATAGCCTGTCAGCATTATCAAAATAGATTCTTGCACTCATGTTTAAGTTAATTACATCTGGAATGTTATCTTCAAAGATTTCCTTATTTTTACAATAATCTTCATTAGATATGCCTAAGTCGCTTATCTCTTGGATTGATGTTGATTTCAATGTAGAATCTGAACAGAACTCTGAAGGAGTCAATGTCTTATTAGTTTGAGTAGGATGTTTTATTGATGGGACTGAAGTTTGGGCTTTGACATTTTTGAATTCTGAATCTTGTTGTTTTAATGTAATTATTAAGTATCCTAGATTATCTAAAGAAAGTTGGTTAGGTCTTATGTACTTTGGCGTTCCTTTCAAGTATTTTGTTGTACCTATGTCCAAGGGCCTTATGATAACACTTTTTATCTTCGGATCTCCATAGAAAGGTTCTGATGTTGGAGCTATGCCTGTGCTAGTGCTGCCTATGTCAAGTAGGCCCCCTAAACTAATCCCTGTGAGGTATGCATAAACTGGGACATCATCGTCTTCTAATAATGCTGAATCAAGAACAGTTGGGTCGTAAGACTTGACCTTAACTAAAATAGCTTCACCAGTGTCCGTTTCTTTTAGCTCTTCATCTGATGATAGTGCTTCGCCAACACTGGAAGTAACTTGATCTTTTAAAGTGTATAAGTCATTCTTTAATCCAGATAATGTATCACTGAGGCTGAACTCTGCTGCAGATGAAAGTGGGAGAGATAGAATAAGGACTATCAAGAACAGGGACATCACCTTTTTCATATTATTTATCATCCTTTCTTATCCTATCTTAGGGTATATTATGTTCTTATTCTTTTCTATTCCTTCAAACACTTTTGAGATTTCAGTATAGTCTTTTGGGAGCTTTCCTGCAGGCAGGTAAAACGTAACATTCTTTGAGTTGAATAATGAATTTCTTGGAACTGTCCATGTGAACTTTGTGCCTGACTTGATGACTTCTGTGATTGTCATATCAGGAACTTTTGTTTTAGAACAGTCTGTTTCTGTAAGGCCAAAAATTCCCAAGACACTTTTCATAGGTGTCTTGGTACAATGTTTGATCTCCTTTCCTTTAATTGTAATTCCAGAACTATCCTTTTCCATAACATAAGCTGTGACGTCATAAGTTCCTGGTAATAGTGTAATTGTTTCTTTATCAGACGGATAAGCGATTGATGTTGAGTATTTAAGATTCGGTTCGTTAAGCTGTATTACCACTGTCTCAGAAGTGGTTGGTTGGCGGTAAGCCATGTCAAACAATTCAATATTATATCCTAAAGTGGTATATTTTTCAAGTACTAAATTGACATCCGTTTCCTTTGTTGTCGATACAGTCTCTCTTGCTGTATGGTATCCTTGTTTTGCACCTGTGATTAACGCGTTTGCACAGGCCGGGAACTTTTTATTTAATGAAGCGTAACCTTCAGAGTCTATTTTTGTAGCACCCATATTACAAGCTGTATTGACACACTTGAAATTTATCTGGACACCTGCGGTGTCTTTTAACAATCCAGAATCGTCTGCTGTTAAGGTATATACATTTATCTTATTCACAGGAGATGTACATATTTTGTCTTTTTGTTCAGGAAAGGAAAGATTACCTAAGGTATTTTTGTGAGGCTGATTATTATCTATAATTACTTGTGTTGCTAGTTGCAAAGTGAATCCTGAAGGGCCAGTAAGTGTGATGAGCACAGGGTATTTTATGTCATAGATGAAATTATAATCATTTAGGCAGAAGAATGCTCTTAAGAATGCTACTGCCTCGTTCCCTCCTTGAAGCAATGGTTTAGAGATTAAAAGTTCACCTTCTGAAGGTTCAATGTCTATCTTTGTAGGCCAATTTTCTGAAAATTTGAAATTTACATTGATATCACTGTTTCTTGTAGATAAGGCGTCCCATACGAAGTAGTCTGTCCTTTTTATGAAGTCGGTACCTTTGATCTTAATGTATGGGATATTTTTTGATACTATATTCTTGAAATCTTTATTGACTTTTGACTTTGTCCAAATCTTAGTCTTGCAAGTAGTTTCTGTCCCTGTGTAAGGAAGTTCATCATTTGCTACAAGAATATCTATAGTTTTATCCTCTAAGTAGAATACTTTGTTATTGTTTCTTATGATTTCTTTTGCAATGTTATGAAGGCGTCCTAATTGAGCATTAGACTTAACATAGAATTTTGGTATGTTGAACACAAAGCCTCCTTCCCTTAAGGTAAGAGAATATTGAGATGTGAGTAGAACTGATTTATCTTTAATTTGAATTGCGGTTTTTGGGTTGCTTAAAGTAATATTGTAAGCATCAAAAAGCCCAGAGATTCTTATACAGTCCCCTATATTGGAATCTACATATGCGGCTAGTTCTTTTTCCATATTTGATTTTGTTGGTATGTTGGATTTTTCTATGCCATTTGCAGTCATGTAATACCAATAAGTTACGCGGAAGTCCTTGTTAGGAAAAATTCTTAGTGCGTTGGAGAATGGGTTGGCAGGAGTCTCTGGTATGGGATCTTCGGAGATGTTAATGAAACCTCCTTGCATTCCGAGTTTTGTGATTGCTTGATCTAGGGTATAAGTGAAACATGAAAGCACAATGTCTTGTGCATTTTTAGCTTTTTGAGGAACAGAAAGTGATTGAGAACGTTCCTTTTCCCAGTCAGTCCTGAAAAGTTCTTCCCTATAATAAATAGTCAGTCCAATGACTAGTAGTATGATGAGCCCTAGGGCTATGAAAATCGTGACTTGTCCCTCTTTTTTCATCATTATATATTAGAGGTTTGAGCTTTAAAAATGTTTGCGTTGATATAATTTTGTTTTTACATTTTTAGGATTGTAAGTAGTAGGATTTTTAAGAATGGGCCCGCCCGGATTCGAACCGGGGACTCCCACCATGTCGAGGTGGTGTCATAACCGAACTAGACCACGGGCCCTCGTGATTAAAGTTAAAAATGATTGATTTATAAGACTTTCTGTCAGTTAGGGGTAAAATATTTATCCTTATTTTGTTTCTTATAACTTGATGGTTGAAGAATCCTCATCAGATAAAGAAGAAGAACCTGCAACCCTTGCTGAAAAAGCAAGGTCTGGGTCTATCTTTCAGAAAGGAAAGGTGGATAGGGAAAGGCTGAAGGAGGTGATGAAAGGATGTGTAGATTATACTATTGATACTCTTTGGGGGATGGCTGTAACCTCTGATTTTGAACAGGAATGGGGAGATTTTGTAATGATGTCAAATTGTCTTCGAGATCCAGATCATGCCAGGTATATGGTAGGGGATGTGAAGGATATGTTGCTTTTGCATTATAGAGGTTTAAGTTATGAACTACATAGGGTTGATAGGCAGATTTATGTTGAAGTGTTCCAGGAGGTTGTATTGGAATCAGCAGATAGGATAAAGGGGTATTGGGGGGAGGGGTTGGTTAGATAGAAAGCCTCCGACGAGAGTTGAACTCGCGACCCCCTGATTACAAGTCAGGTGCTCTACCACTGAGCTACGGAGGCACAATAGTAAATTCAGAAATAGTTATTTCCTTAAAAATCTTTCGGGTTATTACTTTTTTACTCTCTTAAGAACCCTTATCTCAACAAGGCCTGCTGGATATACTTTTTTCAATTTTGCTTTGATTGATCTCTGTATTTCAGTCTGGATTATTTTTTGGACAATTTCACTAAAGTCAAGCTCTTTTGCCTGTTCTTTTATGTAATCTCTTGCAGTCTTCCTTAATCCATCCTGTACTCCTTTTTGTGTGTGCTTCCTTGTAAGTATCAAAGGCTTTACCCTAATTTTAACATTGTCTTTTGTTTCACATACAAAAGAATCTTCAATCTTGTCCTTAGCTTTCTTAGCAAGCCTCTTGACATTCACAGAAGTCATTTCATAATTGACAAGGTCTGTTAAAGCATCGGAACCTTTCATTTCTCTTACACAGAAAGAGACAATAAAGTTCTGTTTTTTCATGTCCCTTGTTAAGCTCATAAGGTTAACTCTGAAAACTCTTCCAGGAATTAGTTCAGGTTCGGCAGCTGGTGTTTCACCTATCAAAACATTCCTAAATTCCGGTGAAGCAAGTACTCTGTACCATCGCTTCTTTACTACTTTTTTTGGACCCTTTCCTTTATCTGCCATTTTATCCTACCAATAGTTTAGCTTTGGATTTATCATATCTCCAATCCTTAGGTAATACTCCTGTTTTTTTGTAGTACTTAGTTAATCTTTTAATCTTTGATTCGGTGAGAAGTAACCCTCTCTTTCCGGTTTGATCTTGTTTATTGGATTCTAGATGCTTCATTAATTGAATATGTTTCTTTATCAATGCTGTAAAATCTTCAGGAAGCTTTGGCTTAAGCTTATTTTCCACTAGAATCTGTGTTATCTTTTTCTTTGTAACAGCCTTGACATCTGGGATCCCATATGTATCCCTTAATATAATGCCAATTTGGCTTGTAGTATTGTCGGATTTTGCAAGTTTAAGAACGAGTTTCTCTACCTCTTTAGGCTTGTATCCTAGCCAACTAGTCTTTCCCTTAACGACGGGTTTTGTACTTCCTGACTGTCCTTTTTTTCTGGAATGCATACGTGCCATATTTGATCTCCAGCATTGGGGAGCCTAAAACCACCCAATCCATTGAATTATGATGAGAGTTTAGAGTTATTTATAAAGCTTTCTTTTTTAGGGCATAGTGTATTGGGTCATGACATATGTCACCACCCTTAAAAATTCAGTTAACAACACTG